>JACOVT010000037.1 GCA_016177165.1 Microcaldota archaeon | reverse complement strand
TTCACGTTCAAGGGGAAAACGATCGACGAGCTCTCGCGCGCCACGCTTGAGGAGTTAGCAAAGCTCGTCCGGTCGAGGCAGAGGCGCTCGCTAAAGCGCGGGTTCACCGAACCCCAAAAGAAGCTGCTCAAGACAATACGCTCTGTCCGGACAAAGGGCCGGCAGGAGAAACCCATACGCACGCACGTCAGGGACATGATCATACTGCCCGAGATGGTCGGCATGCTATTCAACATCCACGACGGAAAGGACTGGAACCGCGTGGAAGTGACGCCCCAGATGCTGGGTCATTACTTGGGAGAGTTTACCATGACCCGCGAACGAGTGACCCACTCTGGACCCGGGATCGGCGCAACGCGAGGAACCAAGTTCATATCGGTGAAATAAGATGCCATACTCCATGCAATTGACGGAAGCGCAGGAACGCAACGCCGCGAAGGCTTACGCAAAGGATGTCAACGTTTCATACAAGCACTGCAATGAACTGTGCTACGCCATTCGAGGAATGAAAGTCACGAGGGCGCGGAAGTTCCTGAATGACGTGCTGGAGGAAAAAACTTTCCTGCCGATGCGAAGGCACATGAAACGCATAGGCCACAGAAGCGGCGGCACGCCCGGGCAGTACCCGAAGAAGGCTACGCGAATAATGATAAAGCTGCTGGACAGTGCAGTCGCGAACGGCGAGTTCAAGGGACTGGAGGAAGAAAAACTATCAGTGCGGCATGCCACCGCGTACAAGGGCACCATCGTGCCACGCATAAAGCCAAAGGGCCGATGGAAAACACACAACATCGAGCTAACAAACATAGAACTGATACTGAGGCAATAGACATGATCGAGAGAAAGTTCGTCAGCGAGAACATGAGAAAGCTCAACGCGTCCGAGTACCTGAAGCGCGAGCTCGAAAAGGCCGGAGTCATAGACGTCAACATACAGAGGACTACCCTTGCAACGCGCATCAGCCTAACTGCTGAACGCCCCGGGCTCGTAATAGGAAAGAAGGGAAAGAACATAAAGGATCTTGCGGATAACGTCGCAAAACAGCTGGGGGTAGAAAACCCGCAGATAGAGGTTACAGAGGTCTCAAATCCGGCACTCGAACCTGCCGTGGTTGCCAGGTGGATCAAGCAGACATTGGAACGTGGATTCAAGGGCAGGCGGGTCATACACAGCGCGCTCGAAAAGGTGATGGGCGCGGGGGCAGTAGGGTGTGAGATCGTGCTAAAGGGAACGCCAAGCAAGGGCGCGATAGCCCGAAAGGACCATGCATTCAAGGGCTACATCCAGAAGTCGGGCGAGACGGCAAAGCAAGTCCGGATAGCCAAGGACGTGGCTGTGCTAAAGCAGGGGACGATAGGAATCAAGGTGAGCATCGTGCCCCCATCAGCGGTTTTCAGCGACAAGATAGACCTCACAAAAGTAAAAGCTACAGAGCCTGCTGCTCCGGTAGAGCAGGCCAAACAGCAACCGGCAGATGGGGTCGCTAAGGAAACCGTCAAACCCCCAGAGGAGAAGAAGCGGACCAGAAAGAAAAAGCAGGAACCAACTCCACCCGAACAGCCTGCGCCGGGAACTGCTGCAGAAGCCAAAACGGCATGAGGTAATTGAATGGCGATAATAAGGCTGAAAGACCTAAAAGGGATGAACAGTGAGGAATTGGAGACAAAGCGATCGGAGATAGAAGCGGAACTTTCAAGAGAGCGGGGTTCTGTGGCCGCCGGCACAAAGGCAGAAAACCCGGGCAGGATAAGGGAGATGCGCAAAACAATAGCACGCATAGAGACCATCAAGCGCGAAAGGGGCTTGCGATTGCAGTTTGACAAGAAACAACCCGGAGGTGATCGAGAAACCCATGCCTGAAATATGTTCCAAGTGCGGGCTTCCAAAAGACTTGTGCGTCTGTCAAGAGATAGCCAAAGAAGGCCAGAAGATCAGAGTAATGCTGGAGAAGAAGCGGTTCGGAAAGGTCTCCACCGTGCTCGAGGGCTTCGGGGAAGGGCTTGACCTCCACAAGATGACGCGCGAGTTCAAGCAAAAGCTTGCCTGTGGCGGCACCTACAAGGACAACAAGATAGAACTGCAGGGCGACCACCGGTCCCAAGTCAAGCAGCTGCTCATGAAAATGAATTACTCGGAAGACCAGATAGACGTGTGTTAGTATGAGCACTAAACTTTCAGACATTCAGGTGCTGCTCGGGGAGCTCATGGGCCGGCGCGTGTGGGTGGTCAGATCTACCAGCCGTGAGCTGATTGGGCTGCACGGAACGGTAGTCAATGAAACGATGAACATGCTCGTAATTGATTGCGATGGTGGGGAGAAAACCGTCCCAAAGAAGGGTAACCGGTTTGAGTTCGATGGCACCATCGTTGACGGCGAAGAGCTCATGTTCAGGCCTGAAGACCGCATAAAGAAGAACTGGAAACGCATGGACTCGATCATGAAAAGAAAAGGAAGATAATGCAAGCCAAGGAAACGGATGAAGATCATGCCAAAAACGGAATGCAATGACAGGCACTGCCCAAAACACGCTGGCCTCCCGGTCAGGGGCACGATGCTCGAAGGCGTCGTGGTCAGCGACAAGGCCAAGAACACCGTAACGGTTGAACGCGGCTACCTGCACTACGTGCCCAAGTACGAGAGGTACCAGCGCAGGACGACGAGGATCGCCGCGCACAAGCCGGGCTGCATGCAGGTCGCACCAGGCGACAAGGTGCGGCTTGCCGAGTGCCGGAAGATAAGCAAGACAAAATCGTTCGTGGTCATGGAAAAGTTGTGATATCATGAAAGGCGTTGCTGCAACAATATCGGGCGGACTTACCATAGGATCCGTACTAAAGTGCGATGACAATTCCGGCGCCAAGGTGCTCAAGATACTGGCAAAGGAGGGTTATCGTGGTAGGCGCGGCAGGATCCCTAAAATCGGCGTGGCCGAGATATTCCTGGGGTCGGTTCGCGAAGGCAAGACCGACATGAGGAAAAAGGTGCTGCGGGCCGCTGTGATAAGGCAACGAAGACCGTTCCGCAGGCACACCGGAGACCGCATCGCGTTTGAGGACAACGCGTGCGTGCTACTGAACGACAAGAACGAGCCAGTCGCGAGTGAGATAAAAGGAGTTGTCGCAAAAGAGGTCGCAGAGAGGTTCCCGAAAGTCGCTACGATAGCAAAGAACGTGGTTTGAGTATGATGTCAAAACAGCCCAGAAAACAGAGAAAACGAATGTTCAACGCGCCCCTGCACAAGAGGCGCTCGGCGCTGAGGGTCCACCTGTCAAAGGAGCTCAGGAAGGAGCACGGCAAGCGCGCGCTGGTCGTAAGAAAGGGCGACACTGTCAGGGTGACCTCGGGCCGCTTCAAGAAGAGAACGGGAAAGGTTACAGACGTCAATCTCCGCGGCGGGATGGTGCACGTCGAGGGCATGACGCGCAAAACCGCCAAGGGTAGCGAGAAAACGGCCCCGCTGCACCCGTCAAGCTTGGAGATAACTAAACTAGAGCTGAAGGATGAAAAGCGCCTGAAAATCATGCAGAGGAAATAACATGGCCAGAAAAGGTGGAAGAAGGCACGTCAAAAGGATGGCTGCCCCTAAGTCTTGGGGCATCAAGCGCAAGCAAGCAAAGTGGGCCATAAAGCCAAAGCCCGGAAGGCACACCACGAGCGGCTCTGTGGCGCTCACCACGCTGCTTCGCGACATGATCGGAATTGTCACGTCATCGCGCGAGGCCGGAAAGATCCTGAAATCAGGAAACGTGATGGTCGACGGCAAGCCAGCAAGGGACGGAAAGCTGGCGGTAGGCTTCATGGACGTGGTTTCGCTGCCCGCGATAGGAAAACACTACCGCGTGATGCTGAACAGGCTTGGGAGGCTAAGCGCTGTCGAAATAAGCGCTGAACAGTCAAAGTTCAAACTCTGCAAGGTGGTTGGCAAGACAGCGGTGCGCGGCGGAAAGGTGCAGCTCAACCTGCACGATTCACGCAACATGGTGTCCACCCAGAAGGCGTCCACCGGCGACGTGCTCAAGGTAACGCTACCTGACCAAAACGTGCTTGACGTGCTCGAGTACAAGGATGGAAACGTTGCGCTGGTAATAAAGGGAAAACATTCCGGGCACGTTGGGACAATATTCAGCATTACCCGCGGAACAGCTACCAGCCCCGGCATGGCCAGCATAGCATCCAAGGATGCAAAAGTTACTGCGCCAAAGGAATACGTTTTCGTCATCGGAAGGAAGGAACCCGAAGTGATGCTTGCGGATTAGACTGGTGAATGGCGATGGAAATGATTGGTGTTGAGAAAGTCACGTTGAACATAGGGACCGGCGCTCCCGGCGAGAAGCTCGAAAAGGCCCGCGCCCTGCTTGAAAAACTGGCCCAGCAGAAACCCGTTGAAACCCACAGCCGCAAGAGGATCCCTACGTGGAACCTCAAAAAGGGCATGTCGATTGGAACCAAGGTCACGCTCCGCGGCAAGAAGGCGGCCGAACTGGTAAACAAGTGCCTCGACGCTGTCGATCACAGGCTGAAGCCGTCGTCATTCGATGGCCAAGGCAACTTCGCCTTTGGGGTGAGGGAGTACATAGACGTGCCGGGCTTCAAGTACGACCCGGCCATAGGTATCTACGGCTTTGACGTTTGCGTGACGCTAAAGAAATGGGGCTACAGGATAGCCAAGCGCAAAAGGAAACAGACCGGCATACCCAAGAGGCACTTCATATCAAAGGAAGAAGCGATCGAGTTTGCAAAGAAGAACTTCAAGGTGGAAGTGGAATGAAGGAAGTCGGAAGAGAACCAGCATACAGCATGCCGCGCATAGGCGAGAAGGGCAGGTACTGCACGCGCTGCCACCGATACAAGGGAATGATCCATTCATACGGGCTCCAGCTGTGCAGGCGGTGCTTCCGGGAAGTGGCGGAGAATATCGGATTCAAAAAGTACGGATAGGTGTGAAAATGACATTGTCAGACTCCCTAATATCGATACAAAACGCGGAACTCGCAAGACGCACAACATGCGTGGTGCGGCCGGCTTCGAAGCTGCTGGGCGAGCTCCTGAAAATCCTGCAAAAGAACTCATACCTGGGAGAGTTTGAGCTTGTCGACGATGGCAAGGCCGGGTTCTACAAGATACAACTGAGGGGTGCGATCACAAAGTGCAGGGCTGTAAACCCGCGCAGCCCGACCAAGGTCGCCGACATTGAACGGCTGGAAAAGAGATTCCTGCCATCGGCAGGGGAAGGGCTGCTGATAATCAGCACACCCGGGGGCCTGCTGACACACACGGAGGCCCGCGCGAGCAAAACCGGCGGCAGGATAATGGCCTACATTTACTAGTGATTACATGGTAACATACGAGGTAATAGTACCGGAAGACGTCGTGGCTTCGGTCAAGGACAAGGAGCTTACCGTAAAGGGCAAGCTAGGCGAGCTGACAAGAAGGCTGCCTGTCCAGCCAAAGCAGGATGGGAGCAGGCTGCTTTTCTCTGGCGCGGACAGCAAGCGCTCCAAGTCGCTGCTGGGAACTGCAGCGTCACATGCCGAAAACATGATAAGTGGCGTTACGAGCGGTTTCAGGTACCAGATGAAACTGGTTTACGCCCATTTCCCGATAAACATCATCATGCAGGGAAACCAGCTGGTGGTAAAGAACTTCCTTGGCGAAAAGAGCCCAAGATTTGCAAGGATAGAAACCGGCGTAAAGGTGGAAGTAAAAGGACAGGACGTCTCGGTAACAGGCATAGACGTGAACGCGGTGGGCCAGACCATCGCCAACATTGAATCAGCCACAAGGGTGACCAAGAGGGACACCCGCGTATTCCAAGATGGGATTTACCTGACATCAAGAGGCTAATGATCATGATAAAAAAGTGGAAACCAAGGTTTAGAAGGCAGCACAAGCTACCCCACTCCCGCGTTGGAAAGGCGTGGAGAAAGCCCAGAGGAACATACTCAAAGCAGGCGCACAAGAAAAAGTTCAAGGGCGCGCGCCCCGAACCGGGCTATGGCCAGCCAAGAAGCGTCCGGGGTTTGCATCCCTCGGGGCTCGCAGAAAGGCTGGTGCACAACACCGCCGACATCACGGCGCTTGACCCGAAGAAGCACTGCGCGCGCATCGCATCCGGCGTGGGGCTGAGGAAGAGAAAACTGATCACTGAATCGGCAGCAAAACTACAAATCCGCGTGCTCAACTCGGTAAGGAGCTGGCATATTGCAGCACGCAAGCCAGCCCAAAAACCGCCGGCAACAGAGGCGAAGCCCGCAGAAGCTGCCAAACCAGCCGTGGATGAAAAGAAGTGATGCTGATGGAACTCAATCAGGTAAAAAGAGTGGCTGCAGAAGTCATGGGCGTTGGCGAGACCCGTGTGAGAATAAGGGACGGGGTAAAATCAGCGCAAGCAATGACCCGAGATGACGTAAGATCGCTGATAGCGCAGAACTCGATAGTAATACTCCCACTGGTGGGAGTCAGCAGGTCGCGCGCCCGGCACATCCGCGGGCAAAAGGGAAAAGGGCTGAGAAAGGGACAAGGCTCCAGGCACGGGTCAAAAAAGGCCCGCGGCGGACTGGAATGGCCCCAGCGCGTCCGCGCCCTAAGGGACGAGCTTGCAAAACTCAAGCTCAAGAAAGGGGCGAGAAGGAAGCTCTACATGATGATAAAGGGAGGCTACTTCAAGAGCCGCGAGCACATCAAAAGATATTCGCAAGAGAAGAGCCTGCTCATCAGCAAGTGATTGCATGGGTTTCAAGTCAAGATTCAGGCGCAGGGCCGAGGGAAAGACAGACTATGCCAACAGGCTAAGGCTGCTCAAGTCGCGCAAGCCCAGACTTGTGGCGCGAGTGGCGCTAAACTCTGTCGTGGCACAGGTAATCGGGTTTGACGGAAAGGGGGACGCGACCCTCGCCGGCGCGACGTCAACAGAGTTGAAAAAACTCGGGTGGAACGGCCATGCAGGCAACTGCCCCGCAGCCTACCTCACGGGCCTACTGTGCGGCACGCGGGCCGCGAAGAAGGGCGTCAAGGAGGCTGTGCTGGACATGGGACTGCACACACCGGTGGGTGGGTCAAACGTGTTTGCGGTCCTCAAGGGAGCCGTTGACGCTGGCATCAAAATCCCGCACGACCCCAAGGTGCTGCCGCCGGCGGAAAGGGTGACTGGCAAGACGCTCTCCGAGTTCAGAAAAGTGACGCTAAACTTTGATGACGTGAGGAAAAAGATAACCGAAAACGCGTGATTGAATGGCAGACAGAGACGAATGGGTACCAAGGACGCAATTGGGCAAGCTGGTGCGCTCCGGTGAAGTAACCAGCATAGAGCAGGCCCAAGCCATGGGGTTGCCGATACTCGAGCCGCAAATTGTTGAGGCACTTGTGCCTGACTTGAAGGACGAGGTGCTCGAGGTAAAACCGGTGCAAAGGACCGCAGACTCGGGCAGGAGAACCTCATTTATGGTGACCGTGGTCATCGGCGACCGGAGGGGGCACGTCGGGGTGGGCATAGGTAAGGCAAAGGAGGTCAGGCCTGCAATCGAGCGCGGCATAAGGGAAGCCAAAAGGAACATAACATACGTGAAAAGAGGCTGCGGGTCGTGGGAATGCAGGTGCGGCAGCGAGCACTCCGTGAACACGCGGGTATATGGGCGCTACTCGTCAGTAAAGATTGAGATAGTGCCCGCCCCAAAGGGAACCGGGGTGGTCGCAGGGAAGACTGCCAAAAAGGTGCTCGAGTTCGCCGGCATAAAGGACGCATGGTCGAGAACGTTTGGAAACACCGGAACCGTGTTTAACTTCGCAAACGCGACGCTAAACGCGCTTCGCGAGACATGCAAGTCAAAGAAGGGCAGGGAATCATGAAACTATTGGCAATCGTAATGATCAGGGGAACGGCAAAGGCGCCGCACGTGGTAAGGGACACGCTCGAAATGCTTGGATTGAAAGAGCCGAACAACTGCGTCTTCCTGCCGGACTCGCCCGGGTTCATGGGTATGCTTAAGCTCTGCAAGGACCACGTTACTTGGGGCGAAGTGTCACAAAAAGTCTTGGAGGTATCGTTGAAGCGCTGGGCGCGCGTAGGCTCGCGCCGACCTACCGAGGACGAATGGAAAAAGGCAGGCTCATGGAGCGGCGTGTCAAAGCATCTGGCTGAGGGAAAAACGCTGCGCGGTCTCGGATTCAACAAGACGCTCCGGCTCCACCCCCCGAGGGGTGGCTACAAGTCAGTCAAGAGGCCATTCAACGCTGGCGGCGACCTCGGCAACCGTGGTGACAAGGTCAACCAGCTACTGGAAAAAATGATCTAGTGATGTGCATGAGGCGTTTCAGGAGAAAAATATCAAAGCACCGCGGCTCCCGGCACGTCGGGCGCGGGAAAAACAAGCGCGGCAGGGGCAAAGGCTCGCGCATGACCAACAAGCGCGTGTTCCACACAAACATACAGCACTATTTCAGGCACGAACCGGAAAGGTTCCATGCAAAGGGATTCGTGCGAAAGACAACACGCGGCAGGGCGATCAACCTATCAGGCATAAACGCGATGGCCGGGAACGAGATAGACGTCACAACCCTGGGTTATTCGAAGGTACTCAGCGGCGGAAAACTCGGCAGGGCTGTGAATGTTGTCGCGCGCTCATTTTCCAAGCCTGCAGCGGAAAAGATAGAACAGGCCGGCGGAAAGGCCATCGTAAAAGGGGAGATATAAATGGTAAGCCTCACCGCCCTCAAGCCGATAATCAGCATGCTGCCAGAGGTAGAAGTGCCAGTCCAGAAGCCCAACCTAAAGACGCGCCTGAAGTGGACCGGTTTCGCCCTCATCTTCTTCTTCGTAATGGGCATCATAACGCCAGTAGGCATAGACAAGGAGTCGCAGCGCAGCGGTTTCTTGAAGAACATAGAACTCATAACGGCGTCGCAGATCGGGACGCTTGGAACGCTGGGCATCGGCCCGATCGTCATGGCGTCAATAATACTCCAGCTACTGATGGGCGCAGGAGTAATCAAGGTAAACCTGCAGGACCCCGAGCAGAAGAAGCTCTTCCAAGGCACCCAAAAGCTCGGAGCGATAGCTTTCGCTTTCTTCGAGGCATCAATATACGTGATGTCGGGCTACGTTCCCGCAATACCGGGCGGGATCAACGCCCTGCTACTAGTCATCCAGCTGGCTTTTGCCGCGATCGTGCTGATGTATCTTGACGAGGTTGTTTCAAAGTATGGTATAGGTTCGGGCGTCGGCCTATTCATAGCCGCCGGAGTATCTCTTACAATAGTTTGGGGGGCATTCTCATGGGTGAACCAAGGCGGCCAGTTCAACGGCCTCGTGCTCCAGCTGATCCAAGGGCTTGGTTCTGGCGCAATACCCTCAACTGCGCTGTTCCCGATACTGTTTACAGTAGTCGTGTTCCTCATCGTGGTATTTGTAGAGTCGATGAAGATAGAGGTGCCATTGACGTTCGGGAGGATCCGTGGCGTGGGTGCCCGCTACCCGCTGAAGTTCCTCTACGTAAGCAACATACCGGTAATACTGGCGGCCGCGCTGCTGGCAAACGTAAGCCTGTGGGGCGTGGCGCTCGAGAACTCAGGCTTCCCGCTGTTGGGCCATTTCAGCCAAGGCCAGCCAGTGGACGGTCTCGCGTTCTACCTGCAAACCCCCTACGCTTACCTGGGCACGCCCGAACGCGCGGCAGTCACGCTCGGAAGCTTCAACGAGGTCCTCAACATAATCATATTCACCGCAGCCATGCTGGGGTTATGCGTGCTTTTCGGCAAGTTTTGGGTGGAAATGAGCAACATGGGCCCGCGGGCAGTGGCATCTCAATTGCAGAACATAGGCTTGCACGTCCCCGGATTCCGCAGGGACCCGCGCGTGATCGAAAGCGTGTTGGAGAGGTACATACCAGTAATTACAATCTTGGGCTCGCTGGCTGTCGGTTTGCTCGCCGTTCTCGCCGACCTGACAGGGGCGCTTGGCACAGGGACCGGCATACTGCTCACCGTCGGGATAGTTTACAGGTTCTACGAAGAACTTGCATCACAGCAGGCATTCGAGTCGATGCCCGCGCTGCGGGAATTCATGGGCGGATAAACGAATGGAAATAGAAGAAGCGATCGCAAAACTCAAAGCCGCAGAGCCTAAACTGCCGGCTGTCTCGCAGTGCGTCAGCGACCTGATGAACGACTCGCAAGACGCAGCTCAACTCGTCTTGGGGCTGGACTACTTTGGCAAGGGAAAGGAGGCCGAACGCGAAAGGCTTAGCGAAACGTTGGCTAATATAATGTTCAATTGCTTACGCTTCACTGCAAAGCTCGACCTTTCGACAGCAAGAAAGCTCGATGAAAAGCTGGCAGCGTACAAGGGGTGATTGTTGGGTGGGCATATTCATTGTCACGGGCATATCCGGTGTTGGAAAAACCACGGTCATCAGTAAGGCGCTTGAAGGAACCAGCCTCAAAATGATAACATATGGTGACGTAATGGCAGAAATACTGAAGGAACGCGGGCTGGGAAAAACAAACGATGACATCCGCAAGATAACCGACGTGGAGCTCTACAAGCAGATAC
>JACOVT010000039.1 GCA_016177165.1 Microcaldota archaeon | reverse complement strand
TGGAACCAGATGCGCTATCCGCGCCGGGAAACCGCGGTAGGTTTCGACCTTACAGGAGGCCGCGAGTCGGTTCCTCAACGCATGGCTGAACGAGAACAGCTTTTACACCGCATAAGCGTGTTGGAGCATGAGATAGGCTACAAAACTGGCGAGCTCGACCGCGCTTACGAGCTCAGCGACAAGATGAGCCAGGCCGGATTTACGCTAACAGTCATCGGCGGAGTAGTGACTGCTTCCAGCGCTGGCTTGCTGCTGCCAGTGGGTGGCGTCATGGTTGGTACAGGACGTATGCTTACTTTTTCAGCCGGTACGTTAGATTTCCTGACTGGCGGGTCGCGCATCCTTGATGGCAGTGCGGACGCAAGGGACTGGACTCGATTCCTATTTTCCCCGCTGTCGATTATTGTATACAACAAGGCTGGAATTATTGAATCGTTCAGGGCGGTCTCGCCTAGCGCCGGGGTCAACTTGATTCAAAAGTCGATTGTAAAGAAGGCAATCAAGACGGTTGGTAAGGAAACCGCGGAATATTTATCCACCGAACTTGCGATGCAAATAGGAGAGGATGGGCTGGCAAGGCTTCGGCCCAGCAGAGTGATAGAGGTAAGCGGCAAATGGGGCGTTGACCGCCCATTAGAACCTAACCTAGGCATCGGCATGCCTATTGAAAACACGCCCGCCCGCGACCGCGTGACCTATGTGAATGGGTATAATGGAGTCACGCTGGACGTTTCGCTGCCATTGGAGCAGCGCTACGCCCGCCAGCCGACCGAGTCTCGCTTTGTTGAGAGCGCGTCTTATAGTGAGATAAAGTCCCCCGCAAAGTCTGGGGGTCTGGTTTATTATGGCGAGTCCCGTACTCCCATACCGGCACAAAAATCCGCATATGGTCCCTCGCATGGTCTGGTGACGTCTGGCGACCCCGGCAACAAGCCACCGGTATTCACGCCCGCCCAGAAGTCAGGCTACGGCCCCTCGCACGGGCTTGTTTCAAACAATGGCGGCGCGTTCACTCCGGCCCAGAAATGGGCGGGCCCAAAGAAATAGCACGCCAACTCACATCTCGCGGTTTGAAAGGAACTCTGCAAAAAGGCGCAGCTTTTCCTTAGCTGGCGAACCCTTGAGCAGCGGCTCCAGCTCGCCCCACGCCCCGCCCACGATTTCGCGGCTGCGCTTCTTGGCGTAATCCACGCTGCCTGTTTTTTCAAGTAGTGATATGGCCTCGGCTATCCGCTTGGGATCGCGCGTGTGGGCGTCAAGTATCCCGCGCAGCCTGCCCGCATCCTTCTTGGGAGCGTTGTTGAAGCAATGGATAACCATGAGCGAACGCTTTCCTTCAGTTATGTCCTCCCCAAACTCTTTTTTGAACCTGCCTGCGTTCGAGACCGTGAGCACGTCATCCTGAATCTGGAACGCCACTCCTATTGCCTCGGCGAACCTGCCGCACGCCTCGATTGTTTTAGCATTCCCTCCAGACGCTATCGCGGCTATCTTGGCGCTCATGCGCGCCAGAGTCCCGGTCTTGAACGCGCACATCTGCAGGTACTCCTCCTCGCCCACTTCTTTCCGCATTCCCTTGTGCCAGTAAATGTCAGCTCCCTGCCCGAAAGTGATGTTTATCATTTCCTGCATGTAAGTTTCGAGTATGCGTATGCGGGTGTTGTCATCCAAGCGGGTGTTGCGCAGCACCGAGAGCATCGGCACGTAGTAGAGGCCATCGCCTACGTTGATCGCGATGTCCACGCCGTAGATCTTGTGCAGGCATGGCTTGCCGCGGCGGGTTTCGCTGTTGTCCTCTATGTCATCATGGATGAGCGTTGCGTTGTGGACCAGTTCAGGTATGACGATCAGGTCTTCCACTTTCTTTGGGTCGCCGCCCAAGGCCTCGATGATGAGCATGAAAAGCACCGGCCTCCACCTTTTTCCTCCGCGGTCGAGAAGGTCCCACATCGGTTTCGAGATCGCTTCCGTGGCCTCGCGCGTCAGGTGGGCGTATCTGGGCTTGCCGCAGGCGAACTCGAACTCTTTCGCTCCATACTCCCGTGGGAGGTACTTGGCAATAGTGCGGTCTATGCCGGCGCGCTTTTCCTCAAGGATGCGTTCTATGTCCGAATCCGCTGGCATGAGGTAACCACTCCTCTTTGCAATATAAAGAGCGCACGCCCACCCGTTGCAAAAAGTTTATAAACTAGTGTTTTTAGAAGTTTGCCGTGAACAAAGCCATTTGGGCACCCCTCGCTCTCGCGCTTGTTGTAGCATTGGCGGGCTGCGCTGCGGCTGGCGTGCAGAACAACACTTCTGTGACCGGCGAAGCTGCCGGACCTTTGAAAGAGACAGAGCCCGAAGCGCCGCCGCACGAGGAGCCGGCAAGCAGCAGCATTCCAGTGGGAAGCCCGAGCAAGGAAAGCAAGGAGGCGGAGCTCGGCTTCGATGGCCCTAGGGAGATATCGCTTTACAGCGAGGAGTCATACGTTTGCCGCTCGAAAGAATACGGGAACGTCATGCTATGGTTTGACTCGACAGAGCTTATTTTCGATGATGGTTATGCGAGGATGCACCTGATACCTGCCGGCGGGGACGCGTCTGCGCTTGTCGTCGGCTGGTGGCTGGCGTCCGAGGACAACAGCGATATTGTTGGAGGCTTCAGGACCGGATGGAAGCGTTCTGCAGGAGACGGGTCGATAACGATTGACGTAAAGGAGATAGTGAAAGACCCGGACACCCGCATGAACGGCAGCGTCATGATGCCCAACAGCAACAGGGTCCGCGTGGTGTTTGACTGCAATGGCAAGAAGTTCCCGGAGAAGCGCGAATCCACTTCCTTGTATCGCAATGGCAAGGTGGCGTGCAAGGATTACTCAATCGCGCTTGCCGACGCGGGTATTGAAGAGTACCTCAGGCGGGCAGAGAAAGCGACCATGACAGTGACAGGGCCGGATGGCGAGAGCGAGACGCGCACCATGCTGGATGGTGACGCGCTCTACTTCCTTGATGGCTCGGTGTTCGTCTGGGTAAGGAAGGTGCTTCCCAACCCGCCTTTCGTCACCATAGAGTACGCTTGCTGATTCCGCTTGCCAGCAGAAAGGCTTTAAGAGGCCGGTTGCGTAGACTGAATGGTGATGTGATGACCGAGTTTTGCATGGTGTTTACCACCGCAGCTAGCGAGGGGGAGGCTTGGAAGATCGCCGACTCAGTTCTGGCAAAGCGCCTCGCGGCGATTGCCAGCGTACACCCGCGCATCACGAGCAAGTATTCAGTTAACGGAAAGGTGGAAAGCGCTACCGAGGCGGTTCTGGTGTTCAAGACAACCGTTAACAGGGCCAAGGAGCTCGCGGTTGAGATCAAGGGCATGCACAAGGACGAGACGCCAGAAGTGCTCATCGTGCCGGTGGATGGCGGGTTGAAGGACTACCTTGACTGGATCGAAGCTGAAACAAAGAGCCCAGCAGTAGCCGGAAAGTAAAGCTATATTTTGTAAGGGCGCACCCGGCAGCAGAATTACGATGCGAGCCGGTTGGGGGGTCGTCTTCTGCTAGAATTACAACGTGAACCGCTCGAAGAAGCCGTCGTTGTTTTTCTTGAACCGGTGCTGGGCGTTCTTGGGGCAGTAATAGATCCCCTTTTCGTCGCTCATCACCACGCTGAATCCGGTCTCTGAGAAGCAGGTTGGGCAGGTGTCTTTCATTTTCATACGACCACATGTGCTTGTTTACTGGTAAGTTTGCTGGCTTTTTATACCTATCACCCCTTTGGCAAAGCGTGACAGAAGCAAGCATTGCCACGGCTGTTGTCGCATGGGTAATTACGGTCCTGCTGAACGCGCTCATCATCTTCCTCGCAGCAGGTATCGCGGGCGCGAGGCACCCTACTTACTGGAGGGCCATAATGGCCGCTGCCGTTGGAAGCATCGTCACGGCGCTCATCCCACCGGCCGCGCCCGTGAGCGCCATTATCGGGTTCGTGCTCTGGCTTTTCATCCTTAAGGGCTCATTCATGATGTCATGGCAGCGCACCCTTATCACTGCGGTAGTTGTGTGGCTGCTTAACATCGCCTTCACGCTCGTCGGGCTAACGACGATGCTGCTCTTACCAAAGCTGCTCGGGATCTAGTCACTTTTTACCAGCAGTCCTAGAGCAGCCCGGTAATAACGCTTGTTATTGCCTCAGCCATCTATCTGCGCGCGCTGGAACTTGCCCGAATAGTCGACGTAGACGGTCTTGGTTTCTGTGAACTCGTTGATTCCCTCGATGCCGGCCTCGCGCGTGCCATTTCCAGTCTGCTTGACGCCGCCGAACGGCAGGTGGATCTCCGCTCCAATGGTGGCGGAGTTGACGTAAGTGATGCCGGCCTCGATCTTCTCGATCGCGCGGAAAGCGGCGTTGATGTCGCGCGTGAAAATGGAGGAAGAGAGGCCGTACTCGACGGAATTGCAGGCCTCTATAGCCTCATTAAGACTGCTGACCGGAACCAGCGAGACGACCGGCCCGAATATCTCCTCCTGCGCGATGCGCATACCAATGTCCACATTAGTAAATACTGTGGGAGGGAAGAACCATCCCTCGCGCGCAGGCTTCCTTCCGCCGGTGAGTAGCTTGGCTCCTTCATCCTGACCGATTTGGGAATACTTTTCGCTCTTTTCCTGCGCGGCCCTGTTGACGAGCGGGCCCATGTGCGTGCGTGGGTCGGTGCCCGGTCCGAGGCGGAACTTGCTGGCGCGGTCCGCAAAGTGCTTTTCAAACTGTTGCTTTACTTTTTCGTGGAGAATGATGCGTGATGCTGCCGTGCAGCGTTGGCCGGTCGTGCCGAAGGCGCCCCACATGCAACCGTCCAACGCCAGAGACATGTCAGCGTCGGGCATGATTATGACAGCATTCTTGCCCCCCAATTCTAGGCCGACTTTCTTGACGCCCGCGTTCTCGAGTATGGCGCGGCCCGTGTCCCGGTTGCCAGTAAACGAAACCCCGAGCACTTTTTTGTTCCGCACAATGCTCATTCCTACAGCTTCGCCGGGGCCCGTAACCATGTTAAGCACGCCCGGAGGCACGCCAGCCCCTGTCAGGATTTCCACGAACTTGGTTGCGCAAAGAGGGGTGTCGCTCGCAGGCTTGAACACAACCGTGTTGCCGCACACGAGCGCCGGAGCGAGTTTCCACGAAGGTATCGCAACAGGGAAATTCCATGGGGTGATGCAGCCCACGACCCCCACGGGCCGTCGTATCGTGGCGCAGAACTTTGACTTGAGCTCGCTCGGGGTGGTGTGGCCCAACAATCGCCTGCCTTCGCCGCCGAAGTACTCGCAGGTGTCTATCGCTTCCTGCACGTCCCCGCGCCCTTCAACGATCGGTTTTCCCATCTCCCACGAAATAATCCGAGCCAACTCCTCTTTCCGCTCCTTGAGTATTTGGGCAGCGCTGAAGAGTATCTCGCCGCGTTTTGGGGCCGGCGTATCGCTCCATTCTTCAAAAGCGTCTTCGGCTGCGTCAACCGCCTGCTTTGCGTCCTCCTTGCCACCAAGCTCGAACGCCCCCACGAGCTCCTTGGGGTTCGCAGGGTTGCGCCTCTCAAACGTCTTTCCCGAGTGCGAGCCGACCCACTTGCCGTTGATGAACAGCTTGCCATGAACAGGTTTCTTGGGAGCCATCACCCACAACAAAACGCGCGCGTATTTAAAAGTTGGGTTGCCACAAACTAGCCATGGCGAGAAAAAGCGACAAGGAGATAGAGGCCGAACTCTCCCGAGAACTTGAACTCAAGTTTGCGCTGCTACGCGCGCGAGCCACAATAAGGCAGTTGGACGAGTCTATTCTGCCTCTGCGCGCCAAGCTCGAACGGCGCAGGAAATATGACACGAGCGGGCGGTTCTTCGACCTGCAGCTGCGGCTGCTCGGGCAAGCTTTGAGGAAGAAAGACGAAGCTGATGCTCGTGCCCTCATTTTCGCGATGGGTGAAGGGCTAAAAAACATTGAACGGGCGCGCATGCCAAGACCGCGAGATAAGAAAGTGCTTGTTAATGCAGTTGATCTGGCTCCAACGCTAAAGGGCCAATGGGAGCAGATGGTCGGCAGGCCAGTTCCCCGCGTCGGGATAACATCCACTTACATGCGCTACCTGTTGGGCAGGGCTGGCCAAATGGCCGGCAAGCGTTGACAGGTGGAGTTGATAGTGCTGAAACTTTCTTTTGAATCCGCGTGGGACGCGCAGGTGATCGTGGAGAGGGTGCTCGAGCGGCTGCGCGGCCGGCTGGGGCACGTCAAGCCGTTCCGCGTTTTTTGCGTGCGCTCCGAGGGGTCGCGCTCGCGCGCGATAGCGCGCATTTACGCCATGCCGCGGGTGTGGCAGGTCGCCCTAAAGATGGAAACAGCCTACGTCATCGAGGTCTGCAGCGAGCGGTTTGACAGGCTACCACAGGATGAAAAGGAAAAAACCATGATACACGAGTTGCTCCACATACCCAAGACTTTTTCAGGAGCGCTCGTCCCGCACAACTGTTTCGGCCGCGAGCTGGAGGACGAGGTAGACGACCTGCATGACGCGTTTAAGTCACTCGGCGGCGCTTCGCAGCCGCAAGGGCTTCTCTAATCAGCTTCCCAGATGCAGGATGATCCACCAGTCTGCGGTCGCCGGACGTTATCCCAGTCCTAACTACCGCGCGCGCCAGGTCAATTCTTGCTGCATCCCTAAGTGCATCGTGCAGCGCCGAAGTGGCCACGTTTTTTGCGAATGCTTCCCTGCTGCCGTGGTGGCGTATAAGCGCTTGCTGCTCTTTAATGGTGAGGCGGTCAAACGCGGTTTTCAGCTCGCTGACCAGCTGCCGCTTGCTTTCGGCAACTTCTACAAGCGCACTCATAGTAATAACTTGCCCGGTAACCTTTAAAAAGCGGACTCCGTTGTTGTGCTGGAGGTGTAACAATGCCTGCACTTAAGACTGTTCAAACAGCCCCGGCAATGGTGCCAAGAGTAGCCCCGGCGCCAGTTGCTGCGCCTGCTGCTGGCGGCGGAAGCGGACTGGGATTCTTTGCCCTCGACCGTTCCGGTTTGGGGATAATGACGCTGGCAACCTTGGGGATTTACTTCCTCGGCTGGCTCATCGGCAACATAGGCGTCGTGGCAGGGTCCAAGATCGCGGCCGACATAGGCATCCTGATCCTCCGGCTCGGCGCGATCGGGCTGTCAGCCGGCTTCATAATATACGGCCTGCAACCGCGCGAGGACGGCGTGGCACGCATCGGATTCCTGGTGGCTGGAGCCCTGGTGCTGACCGGCGGCGCAAGGTAAACCAAACCATCTGGCCGGGCGTTGTTTCCCGGCCAGCTTCACTATTTATACAACAAACCCCACTTCTAGTCGGGGATGAAGAAGCAAGGTATTACACCGAGGGGCCCGCTTGCGGGCTGCTCATGGTGTGAAGAGCCTCAACTGACCCACTGCCCTTTTCTTTGTAAAAGAAAAGTGCAAGGTGCCCAAAAGAAAGTTACTTGATTTTATGATTGAGACCGAGATGATCGAGACCAAGCGCGGCGCCGCGCTTGGAATACGAGTGGAGCTGCCTGGCGCTCCTCTCCTGTTAATCAAAGCCGAAAAGGGATACATTGCCTGCGGTTACTTCGATTCCAAAACAGTTGAGAAGGTCTCCGACCCCGCAGTCGTGGTGCGCGGAGTCCGCTCGTTCGAGGAAATGCTCAAGTCCAGAGTTAGTTATGTTTCCAAGCGCGCGAGCGAGTTGGGCGTGCGGGACACCATGACCGGGGCGCAGGCGCTCGACAGGATGATCTGATGAAGATATCAATACTCGGCTGCGGCCGCGTCGGCTCGCTCGTTGCGTTCAAGCTTCTCGAAGATGCGGCAGGCGAGCTGCTGCTGGCAAATGAGCCCCACTCATGGGCCGATGCGCTAAAACTCGACCTTGCTGGAGCGTTCCCAGACCGTTCCATAAAGAGCGTTCTTGCCGTTGATTTCCGAAAGGCCGTGGAGGAGGGCGACATACTAGTGGTAACGGCGGGCGTGGCGCGCCAGCCGAGCCAAACGCGCGACGACCTGCTCGAAGCGAACAAGCAAGTAATAGGCAACGTGTTGCGCGGCCTCCCAAAACAGAGCGCCTTCATTGTTGTAGCAACCAACCCTCCAGACGTGTTGGCTGACTTTACAGCCAAGCTCACTGGCCTCGCTCCTGAGCGCGTGCTCGGTGTCGGCGGCGACGTTGACACCAACCGGTTGCGCTACCTTTTGGAAGAGGAAGGAGCGCCTTTCCAAAAAGCAATAGTTGTGGGCGAGCACGGCGAGAGAATGATTCCAGTCGCGGACGTTGAAGTAAGCGAGCAGACGGCAAGCGGGCTGCGCAGCTTCGGCTCCCGCATAATACAGGCGCGCGGCGACACACTCTTCGGAGTGTCACTCTGGACTGCAAAACTCGTGGAAAGCCTGCTTTCGCCAAAGCCTGAAAAGCACGTTGCCAGCATCTACCTCAAGGAGTATGGCTGCCACCTCACCTGGCCTTGCAAGGTGAGCGAGTCGGGCGTCACGCCGCTGCCGCTCGGGCTGGACGAGGAACAAAAGAAGCAACTTGAAGAACTCGTTCGTTCGCGAAAAACTTAGCGGCCCATCTTTGCGTGCGCGCCGGTCAACTGGTGCTCGGCGAGCGCCGCCAGCGCTGACAACTCTCCGGCAAGCACGCTTGCGGCTACTATCTCTGCAAACTTTAGGGCATTCTTTCCGGGCGGCGTGCCGCCACCCTCACAGCCCATCATCCGCAAGCAGTCACGAGACGTTTCTACGCGCGTGCCTCCGCCCACCGTGCCTACTTGGATGCACGGCACGTGCACGCACATGTAAAAGTCCTTGCCGCGCTGCTCCGCCATGGTGGTCGCAAGGCTTCCCTCAACAATGTGGGCCTCGTCCTGCCCGGTCGCCGTAAATATTGCCTTAAAGATGTTGGCCGCGTGCCCGTTGAACCCGATGGATTGAGAGGCGATTCCGCCGAGATAAACTTTGCTGGTGACCAGCTGCACGAACTTTTCCGGAGTCGTCTTCAACACATCTTTGAGCACCTTCTCGGGCACGATGACATCGGCAGCAACAGTCTTCCCCCTTCCAAGAATATGGTTGAGCGAGCAGGGCTTCTTGTCGTTGCACACGTTGCCAGTTACGGTCACGAAGTCCGCGCCCGTCTGCTGGGAGATCCACTCGCACGCCTGCTGCGAGGCGATGGTAATCATGTTCATTCCCATCGCGTCGCCGGTATCTGCCTCGAAACGCAGGAACACGTGGTTGCCCAGCACTATTGGACGGATGGCCTGCAGCTTCAAGTGATCTTGTGAGACCTCAGCCTGCTTTTTTATCTCGGCAAAGTGCTTCGCCACCCATTCAACGAAAGCGGCAGCATCGCGCACGCCCTTAAACCTGAAAGCTGGCGCGCGCGTCTGCTTGCTATCCAAGATTTTTACCTGACATCCCCCGGACTCGGTTATCGCTCTGCATCCCCTGTTGACAGAAGCCACGAGCGCTCCCTCCGTCGTGGCTAGAGGAACGTAAAATTCTCCATTTGCGTGATCGCCCCGGATGGCGAGCGGGCCCGCGAAACCCAACGGGACTTGCACTGCACCAATCATGTTCTCGATGCTTTTTCCAATGACATTATCTGGGTCTATCGAATACTTGCCCACGGCATCTAACTTGGCGCCCGTGAGCTTTTCCAGAGCAGCGCGGCGCAGCTCGACAGCCTCGCGCTTGCCGACATGGCGCTCG
>JACOVT010000040.1 GCA_016177165.1 Microcaldota archaeon | reverse complement strand
CGGGGGTTCAAATCCCTCCGAGTCCACTATAAACTCTGTGATGAGACTCGGCGTAGTTTGCTCACCAGTTCGCAAACTCCCTCCCAGTCCACTACTAATAAAAGGACCGGCCAGCTAACTTTTTTGGTGATACTCATGGCAAAGAAGAAAGCAATCATCCGGCGGCCGGGCTCGTACCCGATAGGCAAGGCTACCCTGATGGAAGAACTGTCGCTAGAAGGCACCCTCGACGGGAGCGTCAACAAGAAGTACACCGACGAGGCCGCTGACGATCTGGAGCGCGGCTCGACGGTTGAAGCGCTAAAGCGTGAAATAGCGGAAGCCAAGCCCAAAAAGCGCGCGAAGAAATAGCATGCCACTACACCCTTCAGTGTACGACTGGTTTCCAATCTACGGCGAGAGCAAGCTCAAGGAGCGCCTTGAGCAGATGCCTTTCCACCTCGCAACCCAACTAACCGATGGAAACCTTGCCAAGTGCCTCAAGTCCCCAAAGGGCATCAAAGGCATACGAGAACATCTTGCCAAAGACTTTGATACTCAAAGGAAACTTCTCGGCGAAACTATCCGCGACGCGAAGATGAGCAAACCCATAGCTCGCGCAGTCTCGACTGTCAAAAGGCACCTGTTTGCACGCGAAGACACGCGCCCGATTGCGTACATCAATGAATGGCTGCCATTCAAGGGAGGCCACACGCTCTCGGCGCCATTCTGCAATGCGCTTTTCATGCGAGACCTAAAACCAGCAAAAGGCCAGACAATACTAGAGATAGGCATTGGTTCGGGCTACCACGCGGCGCTCGTGAGCGAGACACTAAACAACAATTGCGAGATTTTTGGAATCGAGCTAGATGAGGAATATCAGGCTTTCGGCGAAAAGTGCCTGCGCGAAACGGGATATGACAACATCAAGAGCATCCAAGGCGACGGCACGAAAGGCTGGCCCGGGAAGGTCGAGTTCGACCGCATCTACCTGCCATGCTCGTTTATCAAGTTTCCACCAGCGCTAGTGGAACAGCTAAAGGAAGGCGGGCTCATTCAAGGCCAGCGACAGCTCACGAGAGAAGAGGTCGCCCAAGAGTCGAGCAACCATTGGTGGAGAAAGTGGGCCGGCCTTACCTATGAGAGTTACTTAAATAGGTGGCGCCACAGCACCGCACTATCAACCTATCGAAAGGAGGATGGCCAGCTGGTAAAAGTGAGCGACATTTACCACTTTTGGTACGTGGCCCTCATTGGCAGTAAGAAGTACGCAGGCAGTTACTCGTTCGAGGGCGGCGACTTGACTCCCGAGATGCGCAAGCTTCTAGCTATTGCAAAAGAACCGGTTACTTCTTAGCTTCCACGAGCACTGCGTTAACAACTCCGTGCTGGCCCGGCCGGGAAGTAACTCTCACAAGACCAGCATCGGTCTCGATGACCGCGCCTTTAGTGAGTATGTTCTGGCGCGAGAACTCGCGGTTCGCCGGGTTCTGTTTTTCCGTAATTATCCTTGCTTGGACCCATTTGCCGGTTTTTTGGTCGAGAACGTTAGCCGTTTCCACAGTACGCAGGCGGTGTTTCAACGTGTTTCCGCGCGCTCGTACAGTTGTGCGTTTGGTCTTTCCTATCTTGGTATTGGTGGGGAGGCTGCCAGTTTCAAACTCGCGCTTGTCCCTCAGGCGTCGCTTGCGGCCGCCGCTCTTCTTGCTTAGCTTTCCAGCGTGAGAAACCACCATTTAACCACCACTATCTTTAAGCCTTGCATCGTACTATATTCATGCTCGTCAAGCGATTCGTTTTCAAAAGCGTTCCTTCAAGCCTGTTTGATTGGCTGTCAAAACACCCGAAAACGCAGGTCGTCGCCTCGCGCGTTGTCGCTGGCGAAAAGCACGCAATACATTGCGTCAACCAGACTTTAAAAGCCTTCACGAATGGGGAAAACATAGCCAGCAAACCCGAGATTGACATCGTGCTACGCATCATGGGCGAGCGCCAGATAAGCAAGGCGCTTGCAGCAGCCAAGCCCGGAAAAGATTGTGTGTTCATCTCTTGGTCCCCGCGCGCCCCCAGAGTCTGGCGAGAGTTCAAGGCAGCCTTCAAACCGGCTGAAAAACCACTCCGAGAACCATCCCACGCCAAGCTGCTCACCGCCATGGAAAAGAGCGCTACCTTCTGGCTTTTCCAGTAGCCCCATTTTTGCCGAAACGCTCCTCCAGGAGCCCTGCAATTATCTGGGCTCTCCTAGCCAACTCGGCTGGGGTTGATTGTCCTTGCAGGCGAAAAAACTCTAGATAAGTTAAATTTTGGCCTGGGTTTAGTTTGCCGCTTTCAATCAGTTGTTTAGCGGCTGCTTCTATAGCTATCTTGGTTGCTTCCTTTTCACCGATTAATCGTTCCAACATCTTACTTGTCGGCACCACCACCAGGTCAGATCCCTTTCTTACCCTAAGTGAATCGACGCCCTCTCCAGACCTTACGGCCACTCCTAGGGATAATAGTGCATCACGAGCAAACTCGATTGTTGGGGCGCCGGCGCCTATTTGTATCTTCCGGAGTCTGCCCGCATCCACAGCCAATCGTTGACGCTCTCTCTCCCTAAGGCTATTAAAAATCACTCCCATTAACCCATACATTCTAATCACATCTTGAAGAGTGGCTCTGGAACTTAATTCTTCGCGTCCTCTAACCACTTCAGCTCTTCCAGATTTTTCCGCTTGCCGCCTAAACCATCGCTTAGCCATCGTTTTCCCCATATTTTTTAGTCAGCACTTTTCTTACCTGTTTAGCCTTCACATCCCCGACGCCGTCGACTTCCTTCAAGTGTTTTTCGCTGGCCTTGAACACCTTCTCGACGCTTCCAAAGTGCTTCAGGAGGGCCTGCGCGAGCGCCGGCCCGACGCTCGGGAGGGACTCGACGATGAACTGCTGTTGCTGCGGAACGGACATGTTGCGCTTCTCGCCCCGCAGGCGTATCCATTTCTTATCCTCGAGCTGTTCTCGCCTTGCGAGTAGCGCTATGAACGCGGCCGAGTCTTCAACGTTGCGCGTGAAAATGACAGGAACACGAAAGCGGGTCGCCAGCGAGGCCAACGCTCCCCTCAAAGCGTTCTCGTTCACGTTCCGCTGCCCATAGGGATCGCCTTCCAGGAGAATGACTGGCTTGGAGAAGTTGTCCGCGAGCTCGCGCGCCTGCCCGAAGAGGCGGCCGTCGAGCATGGAGGAGACAAAGTCGTTCGCTTCCTTGCGTTCGATCGCCACATCTTCCGAAACAAGGAAATCACCAACTTGCAGTTGGAACTCCTTTACCTCAACGCCCTTCCGCCCGATCAAGTCCAGGATGCCGGACGCCCTTTCTCGATGGTCCGCGTAGACGGTTGCCTTTTCAGGTTCCTTGGTGAACAAGCCCGAAAGTGTTTGCTGGGCCATCAGAACACCTTGTCGAGCTCGCGCTGGATGCAGGTGGTGACCCGCGGACCCCTCGAGGTCATCAGCACGTTTATCTCACTCCTGATCCCAAACTCGCCCGTCAGGTAGACGCCCGGCTCAACGGAAAACGCCACGCCCGGAACGAGGCGGCGGGTCTCGTGCGACTCAAAGTCGTCAATGTTGGCAGCGAACCAGTGGCCTTCCAGCCCGATCGAGTGGCCGGTACGGTGCTTGAAGCGGGAACCGAAACCGGCCTTCTCGATAACGCCGCGGGCCGCGCGGTCCACCTTCCAGCCTTCTGGCTCTTCTTTCCAGTGGTCTTTCAGGAAACCGACAGCGGCGTCCCGCGCCTCGAGCACCGTGCTGAAGACCCTGATCACCCTCTCTGGAACTCGCTTGCCGGTGAAAGCCATCCAAGTGATGTCCGCATACGTACCGTTGTCCCCTATCTTGCCCCACAAGTCCAGCACGACCGGCTGATTCAATCGTATCGGCGAGTGCTCCACTTTTGAGGGAACGTAGTGCGGATCGGCGCCGTTGGGCCCGCACGCCACGATGGGCGGCCCTTGAGGATCCAGCTTCCTAGCGGCAAACACGCTCATCATTTCCTGCTGAACGTCGTATTCTGTGATGCGCCTGCCCGACCGCAGGGCGTCGCGCATGAAATCAAGCGCGGCATCCTTGGCTTCCTCAAGCACTTTTGCAGCGCGCGCGTGCGACCTTTCCATGGAAGGAGTCCACCTGCCAAACGCGTGCTGGAAAAGGTCGCCCGACGGGACGACCTTCAACCCCAGCGACTCGACCAGCTCCTTCGTGCCTGCGTCGACGCGCGAAACATAGGGAGTGTTGCACTTAGGCGAGTATTCCATCGCCACCCTCTTCGAACCGCCCAACAGGCGGCCGAGCTTGAAAACCATTTCGGCGCGGCCGGAGAACAACTCCTTCCTGCCGGCAAGCGGGCGCACGTGGCTCTGGTCAAGGTAGGAACACAACAGAGTCGGTGCCCCCTCTGACGGCAGTATATAGAAGGCGCGCCTGCTGACAAACCCGAGCTTTTTGCAGAAGTGCCAAAACACGGGGTTTGAATCGTAGAACGTGTAAACCAGCCATGCGTCGATGCCGTTTTCCCGCATATGCTCCCGGACGGCCTTCAAGGCTGTTGCTGCGGTCATATTGTTGTTACTACAACCATCAATTAAAAAGCACGCAAAACCCAAGGCAGGCATGGATATAACCCGGTTCAGCCAATCGTGCTTTTTCATCCGCACGAGCGGAATGATGATGCTCATCAACCCGGGTAGGGATTGCTTTACAGAAACCAGCAAGAACGTGCTTGATTATGGAAAGTTTCTTTCACAGTTCCCTAACGTCAACGCGTGCGTTGTCACCAGCGAGCACGATGATAACTATGACCTTGGATTCCTCAAGAAACTGTACGAGGACTGCCGCACTCCTTTCTTTTTCTCGACCGAAAGCGTGTTGCGCGACACCGAGAACGAACTCTTGTTCGGCATGAGCGATTCCCTCAAGGAAGGCGAGCGCATCCGACTGGGAGAAAACGTGTCCCTAGAAGGCGCTGGAGTTAGCAAAGAATCCTTCGGTTTCCTGCTTGACGACGGAAAAACCAGCATCTATTACTGCGGCGGCCCGCAGCTAACAGAAGGAACAAGCGCCGATGTCGTCTTTATTCCAGTCGGAGGATCCTTCACCATTGGCAGGGCCGCAGCATTCATAAATACCGCAAAACCTAAGATAGTAGTCCTAATGTACCATGACCCATCCGACTCGTTTGGGCTGGGGGAGTTTGCCCGCGAAATGGGTGCGTCGGAAACAAAAGTCGCAGTGCTCAAACCCGGAGAACGCTTAAAAGTGTAAACATGCGAGCAGTACTTGTTATACCACAGAAAGACTTCCAAGACGAGGAATACTTCGAGCCACGCAAAACGCTCGAGCGCGAGGGCATAATAACTTTCATAGCTTGCAAGGAAAAGACGGGCGCCACGAGCTCGAAGAAAGCGCTCGAGTTGCCTAACATGCGCCTAGAGGAGATCCAGACCTGGTACCTGCACGGAATACTAATCGTCGGAGGCCCGGGCTGCGAGCAGTACTACAACGACGACTACCTCTTCAAGATCATACGCCAGTTTGCCAAGGAAAACCGCATCATTGCAGCCTCCTCAAATGCCATTCCTGTGCTGGCCAACGCAGGGATACTTGACGGCAAAAAGGTGACAGGCCACCCGTCCGTGAAGAACCTCGTCGAGGCCAAGGGCGCCAAGTTCACAGGCGCGCCGGTCGAAGTCGACGGCATGATAGTCACGTGCAAAGGCCCCTCAGAAGTGGCCGACTACAGCAAGCGCATCGCCGACCTAATCAAGCAGCACTACGCGCCGAAACTCTAGATGGTGAAATAATGCAATTTGAAGAGAGAGAGAGTAAAACAATACTAATAACAGGCGCCGGCCGCGGAATGGGCTACGCGACCGCGAAGCACTTGCAAGCCCAAGGCCACGACCTTGTTCTAACCGCGCGTACTGAAGAGTCCTTCCAGCGGATCAAAAAAGACTTTCCCGATGCGTTGCACTTCAAGGTCGACCTGACAAACGACGAAGACTTAAACAGCTTTTTGACCCGACTGAAGTCCAAGGTCAAGAAGCTAGACGTGCTAATCAACAATGCTGGAGAATTCGTTGAAAGTGCCTTTGCAGAAAGCACTTTAGCAGACTTTGACAGAATGTACAAATTAGACGTGCGCGCTCCATTTATGGTAACAAAAGAGGCTGTACCACTGCTACGAAAAGCCAATGCTCCAATAGTTATCAACATGTCATCGGTTGCTGCTGTTGGCCAGTATCCAAAAGTTGCCGCTTATTCTGCAGCCAAGGCAGCACTGACAAAGATAACTGAGGTGGCACGCAAGGACCTAGAGGAAGATGGGATACGATTCACGGTTATTCACCCGCACCAAGTCAACACTTGGAACGACAAGCAGGGCGATCGAATGCTTAGGCCAGATGACATTGCTGAGCTGATCGGCTTCATAATAAACACACATCCCAACTGTCAGGTACTGCGGGTTGATGTTTCTAGCATCAAGCCGGTTCGCCAAGAATAGCTAGCCCCACATATCAAGCTTCTTCTGCGGCTCTTTGAGCGCTTCCAGCGCGGCTCGCATTTTCTTCTCTTTGGCGCGCGCGGTGTAGAAGTTGCTCTCGTCGCGCGTTCCGCGAGTGATGAGCGTGACGACGCGGCCCGGCGCTTTCCGGCCGGTTCTTCCCTCGCGCTGGATCTTGCGTATTTCCGAAGGCACGGGCTCATAGAACACCACCAAGTCCACAGAGGGGAGGTCGAGACCTTCCTCGCCGACGCTGGTGCAGCACAGGGTGTTGTACGCGCCTGCCCGGAACTCCTGGATTATTTGCTGCTGTTCTTCTTGGTTGAGCCCCTTATCGCCCTCTCTAGAGGATTGGCCAACGAACCTCACTGCGCGCACGCCCGGCAGCGAGTTGAGCGTGGCCTCTATTTTTCTTGCCCCGCCGCGATAGTGCGAGAATACGATTGCCTTGAGTAGTGGTTTAGCTTGTAGCGATTCTGCCAGCAACTGCTTTAGAGCTTCCACTTTTGGGTGTTCCTTTCCATCCGCCAGCAGCTTTTCGGCCACCAGCTCGCTCTTGGCGAAGCGCGGGTCGTTGCGCATGATGCGTACGCTCTTCGTGTCCTGCTTGTGCAGCGCTTTCAAGTACTCGAGGAATGGCTCGACGCCTTGCGTCTCGATGAGTTCGAGCGCATGATAAGCTTTCAGCGCGGCGGTGGTGTGAATGATTCCGGGAAAGTTCTTCACGCGTATGCAGTACGCTTGCAGGTCTAGGAGTTCGCGCTTCCTGGTGAGCGCGGTAAAGCCCAGGTTGAATTGCTTGAGCTTCTCGGTCTCGTCGCGTATAAAGCCCTTTATTGACTCTTGGATTGCACTCATTTCGGGCGGCAGGTCGACGTAGAGGCGATCCGAGTCTTTCCTGTGCACGTAGGGAGCAACGTCTGGGTCTTTTTCTGTTCTTGCTTCCACGTTTGCTATCCGCAGGTTGCTGCAGATCTCGCGTATGTGCTCGGCGCTTGGTGATGCGGTAATTCCCAAAACTAGTGGGTTGCGGCGCTGCTCGAAGTACTTTTCGGCTATCTTTACGTACGAGTAGCTGCTGACCGCGCGGTGAGTTTCATCGACGACGAGCAGCGAGACGCCAGAAAGGTCGAACCGGCCCTTTTCGAGCTCTTTCTCGATTGTTTGTGGAGTGGCGGTTATGACGCGGGCAGTGTTCCATAGGACTTTTCTCTGCGCTGCCTTTGTGGAGCCGGTGAAGAGCGCGAAAGCATCTTCTGGCAACGAAAGGGTCTCGCGCAGCACGTTGTAGTGCTGTGCCGCGAGGGGCTTG
>JACOVT010000038.1 GCA_016177165.1 Microcaldota archaeon | reverse complement strand
TCCCGCACCTCTAGGATTCGAACGACGGAGAACCACAGCAACCACAGTTTCTCCGCAGAGTTCGAATCCTGTCTCCCGCACTGTCCTTTTCTTTTTAGAAAAGAAAAGTACAAGGTGCTTGAGGAAGCCAAGCTTCCTCTGCACAGAAGAAGCTAGGCTTCTTCTTGTGTCCCAAAGAAAACACTTGAAATATCATTCGTTTTCCCGAGGCTTTTCCTGATTTCAGCACTTCCAGAATTAGAAGGGTTTGAAATCCCTTAGTATGGTCTGCTCTCTATCCGGGCCCACGGATATTATGGAGACCGGCGCGCCGGTTGCCTGCTCGATCAGCCGTATGTATTGTTTTGCCCCATCAGGCAGTTGGCCGTACTCCCTTACGCCAGTAATGTCGCCGAAGCCGGGCAGCTCCTTGTAAACCGGCTTTGCCCTTGCCAGCGCGTCCAGATCCCATGACGGGTAGGCGTCGGTCCTCTTGCCATCTATTTCGTATTCCACGCATACCTTTATCGGGTCTATGTCGTGCAGCACGTCCAAGAGGGTCAGGGCTATGTTGGTGAAGCCGTTGAGCTGGCTGGAATACTTCAGCACGACCATGTCGGGCCAGCCGATCCGCCGGGCCCTGCCGGTAGTCGCGCCTCTCTCGTTGGCGCGCTTGCGTATTGTCTTGGCTATGTCATCAGAGCAGGCCTCGTCGACGGGCCACCTGCCACCGTCAAGGCAGGTCACGACAGGACCGGAGCCGACTTTTGTCGGGTAGGCCTTGACAATGCCGATAACGCGCATTGGAACAGGCGGTATGCCCACGGCCGCGTAGGCGGCCGGCGCGCGGGTCTCAGAGCTCGTGACTTTTGGGTAGTTGCCGAAACCGATGTCGAGCATGGTTCCTTGGGCGCCTTGGAACACCACGTTCTTGCCAGCGCCTAGCGCCTCGATTACTTCCAGCGACACGTCGGAAAGGTACTTGCCAAGCTTGCGGCCGGATTCGACCGCCACTTGCTGGCAGTACTCCGGCGTGAGCGGCACCTCGTTCACGACGTACTTTCCGTCGACCTGTTTCCGGTCGGGCATCACCACGTCCAGGCCTGATTGTGCTATTATTCCCTTAACGTAATTGTAGTTCTCTTCAACCCTTTTCTTGAGTTTCTCCTCGTCGCCAGCGAGCTCGCAGAAGCGGATACCTGCCCGGCTCTTCTGCTGCTCGTAGGTGGGGCCTATTCCTGAAAGGGTCGTGCCTATCGCGCCCCCTACAGTCTTGTTGTCGCCCTTTGCCTTCAGGTCGGCTGCCTTTTCCCGAGCATAATCAAGCGCGAGGTGGTAAGGGAGAGTGACGTGCAGCCTCGGGTCGATGCCTATGCTGACTTTCCAGTCAAACTCCTCAAGTTCCTTGCACAGCTGTTCTGGCCTCATTACAATGCCTTGCGCAAGGAGCGAGCGTTTCCCGCGCAGCACTCCTGAAGGCAGCAGGTGGAGCACGTGCTTCTTGCCATCAATCACGAAAGTGGTGCCTGCGTTGGCCCCGCCGTTGGTCTTGACTATCAGGTCTGCCTGCTCGTTGACAACGTCAGTAATTTTCCCCTTGCCCTCATCTCCCCAAAGGGCACCCACTATCGTGACAAGACCCATATAGCCACCCCGCCAATACTTACATGGTTTGATTATTTATACAATGGGCATTTAATTAGAATGCTGAGCGTAATGGAGACGTTGGACGCGATAAGCCCGATAGACGGCCGCTACCGGGGCCAGGTAGAGCCGCTAGCGGAGTTTTTCAGTGAAAGGGCGCTGATCAAGTACCGCACGATGGTCGAATGCGCCTACCTGATAGCGCTTTCCGAAACCAGCGGCACGGGCCTCAGGAGGTTCACCGAAGAGGAGAAGCTACGCATACGTTCAGTGGGCGCCATCTCTGCCGCGGACGCTGCCATCGTGAAGGACATTGAGGTAGGGGGCCACGATGGGATGAGGCCGACCAACCATGACCTCAAGGCCATCGAGTATTACATCAAGGAAAAGCTAGGTGGGACGTCGCTCAGCGACTCGCTCGAATGGGTGCATTTCGCGCTTACTTCCGACGACACGAAAAACATCGCGCACTCTATGATGATGAGCGACAGCCTGGAAAAGGTACTGATACCGGCCGCAAAAGCGCTCTACGAGAGGCTCGACGAGCTTGCATTACTTTACAGGAACGTCGCCATACTTGCGCGGACCCACGGCCAGCCGGCCTCGCCCACCACTTTTGGAAAGGAGTTCAGGGTGTTCGCCTCGCGCGTGAAGAGACAAGTCGACCAGCTAGAGTCAACCGAGCTGCTGGTAAAGCTGAATGGCGCGACTGGGAATTATAACGCGCACCAGGCCGCGTGCCCTGATGTCGACTGGGTGGCTTTCACCAGGCAATTCGTGGAAACGCTCAACTCTGGCAGGCGAGTGCGGCTCGCCCCAAACCTGGTCACCACACAGATTGAACCACATGACTCGTACGCCGAGCTGTTTGACAACATCCACCGGTTAAACACGGTGGTAATCGGGCTAGCGCAGGACGCCTGGAGATACATAAGCGACGACTGGCTGGTCCAGAAGCCTGTTGCAGGCGAGGTCGGGTCGTCCACGATGCCGCACAAGGTGAACCCGATCGACTTCGAGAACTGCGAAGGAAACCTGGGCATAGCAAACGCGCTGCTACACCACTTCTCCTCCAAGCTGCCAATCTCAAGGCTGCAAAGGGACCTATCTGACGCGACCGTCCTAAGAAACATTGGCGTTGCTCTAGGTCATTGCGTGATAGCCTACAACTCGGCCGTAAAGGGCCTTGGCAAGGTGTCAGTCAACGAGGCCAAGGTGGCCGAAGCTCTGCGGAACCATCCGGAGGTTGTTTCAGAAGCCATACAGACGATACTCCGGCGCGAGGGCGTCGAGATGCCTTATGAGAAGCTCAGGGAGGTCACGCGCGGAAAACGTGTTACGATGCAAGACCTGTCAAGATTCGTGGATGGCCTTCAGGTCAGCGAAGAGCTCAAGGCCCGCCTGAAGCGCCTGACCCCTGAATCATACATTGGGCTCGCCAGCACCCTTGCCGGAAACTAGCCGCCGCTCTCACTTCTCTATTCTCTGCCAATCAGGCCGCGCCTTCTGAGGTCGCTCAGCTGATTGGGCTTGAGTATGACGTAGGCTCCGCCTACTAGGTGGAAGCCAGCAGCTGCGGCGCTCTCGGCCTGCGATGGGTTAACTCTAATGAAACCGGTGGTCGGCACTTTGACGCCGGTTCTTCTAAGTACGCCTTTTAGGCGCGGCGATGGAGCTATTGGAATGGCCTTCCCTGACCTGACTGCCGGGATGACGCGCCTGAGCAGCCACCAGCTGCTTCCAGTGCTGCGTGAAGTCCTAACTTGTGGAATGCGCAACCTGAGCGGCAGTTCTATTAGTGCTTCAACTTCCAACTCTCGCGGGCGTCCAGCGCCCGTTATCATGCGGGCCGCCTGTCGGACCTTTGTGGCGTCTTTACTTCCCACCCCGAACCTGCGATTGCGTCTCGTTTGCATGATGTTATTTTCACAGTAATGTTTAATAAACGACAATGAGTCCCAACAGCAGCAACGAGTGTTCTCATGTCATTCCAAAAGAAACCATTGAAAGAACTGGTACAACCTGCAGAGCCGCAGCGGCAGTTCAGGCCGGCTGCCGGCGCCGTGTCCTCGCATGAGCTGCTTGAGGAGATACGCAAGCTCGAGGTGCTTTTGCACGACTACGAGCAGCACAAGCGGGAAGTCGCGCGCCATGCGCGCGAGAACAGGCGCATGCTCTACATGATACTCGTCACCAACTTGGCGATTTTTGCGTTCATCATAGGCGCAATGATACGGTTTTTCATCAAGTGAGTGGTGGCATGGCTGACGTCGACGGCTTGTCAGACCTTGGCTGGTCGGTTTACCCTGCAATGGTGGTAAAGGAACGCATGCGGCCGTACTGCAAGTGCATCGGTGCCCTGCGCAGGGGACGAGTGTCACGCCTGTACTGGGCGCCTTTCCCGCCGCCCAGGCTGGTCAAGGAGCAGTTCATTAGGGAGCTCATGCCGTTCTTGGACGGGCACGAGGAGATCAAGGCAAAACGTAAAAAGTAGCGACCATGGCAAGCCGCTTGCTGGGTAATAGAGTGCTGGTTAATCGATGGCCGTGCTGGTTAATCGATGGCCGTGCTGTTTGCGAGCGGGCATTCCTGTTAACTGCTTTGCGAGCGGGCATTCCTGTCACCTGCGACAGTCACTTCTGGCGGTTCTACTCCTGTTTTTCCGGCTTGTTATTTTTTCTCGGCAGCCGCGAGTATTTCCTCGACTATCTTCCTAGCTTTGGCCACGTCCATCGATATGGCGACCTCGAGCTCGTCGTCCTTGTTGAGCATCACGCTGTCGATGAGGCCGGTGCGGGAAAGCACGATAGTGTCGTTGGCTGCCTCTTGCGGGTTGATCTCTATCAGCATTTTGCGCACCAGCGAGGTGGCGCACCCATGGCAAACTCGCAAGTCCTTTAGTAGGGAATTGTCTACTGCGTGTTCCTTTATTGTCCAACGGCATTTGGACTCGCGGTTCTGTTTGCACAAACCGCAGAAAACCATCTGGATTAGTAGGGGCTTGTAATATTTAAGCCTTCACTGGCTAAACCTATTCATGGGGGTAGAGGTTGCACTCGCTTCTGTAGGGATGATACTATTGCTCGGGTTCTTAGGAGAACTCGTGTTTCGCAAGACTAACGTTCCGAGCGTGCTCTGGCTGCTTGCCCTCGGACTCCTGCTTGGTCCCGTGTTCGGGGTGGCCAACCCGCAGCAGTTCATCGGGATAGTCGAGCTTTTCGCGGCTGTTGCAATAGCCATCATCGTGTTCGAAGGCGGCCTCGGGATGGACATGTACAGCATGTTCAGCGAGGCAAAGAGCAGCGTTGCTTTGACTCTCGCCGCGTTTTTCCTGTCGGCGGTTGCTGCCGCCTCGGTTATGTTCATTGCAGGATACTCGGTGATAAACTCGCTGTTGATGGGAGTTGTTGTCGGCGGCACCAACTCGGCCATAGTCATGTCAGGTATCTCGCGCATTGCCGGCACCAGCAAGGCTGCCAAAGCGCTGATCTCTCTTGAGACGGCGATCAACGACGTGCTTGTCATAATCATGTTCATAGTAATAAGCCAGCTTGCGCTCGCCGGTTCGGCAGACCTGCTGACCGCGGCGCGCACGCTCGTCGGCCAGTTCTCCATAGGGGCGATCATCGGAATACTCGTAGGGCTAGCGTGGCTGCCGCTCTACCACCGCCTGGCAAGGATAGAGTTCTCGTACGTGGTCACCTTGTCGCTGCTTTTCCTGCTCTATTCCGGGGTGGAACTAATGCAGGGCAATGGCGCGCTTGCAGCGCTCCTGTTCGGGGTGGTGCTGGGCAATGCGCGGCAGGTGCTGCGGACGTTCAAGATCCAAAAGCCGTTTGCGCTGGATCAGACCACGCGCCACTTCCACTCATTCATATCATTCATCACGCGCACCTTCTTTTTCGTGTACATCGGCATCATCGTGTCGATAAAGGACTACCGCGCGCTTGCAATCGGGGGCGCGATAGCATTGGCGCTGCTTGCTGCGCGCGCGGTAGCGGTGCGTGTCTCGACCCACCGGAACCGCGACCTGACGCCTTTTGACCGGAGCATAATGACCATCATGCTGCCCCGCGGATTGACGGCAGCTGTATTGGCATACCTGCCCGCTTCGAGGGGGGTCGCGGGCACCGAGGCGTTCGCCGACATAGTTTTCACCGTCATAGTGGTCACGGTGATAATATACACCATCGGGATGTTGGCCATTGAAAGGAAGAGCAAGAGAAAACAGGCAGTGGGCGCATGAAGGTGTTGTCCGGCTACGTGAACAATTACTACCTTTTTGATGCTGGCGGCGAGTTCGCCCTAGAGCGCGTTGAACGGGTGTTGAACAAGAAACCAAGGGAACAGCAGCTGGTCTACTCAAAGCTGACGCCGGAATACATCCGCGTGACGCCAGCGCCTCTCGAGATACCCATCGGCAAACAGACGATTGAAGGAACCCAGTATGAGGTAACCGCAAGGGTGTTCGCCGTGGGCGTCGTGAGCGTGCTGTTCAGGAGAAGCTTTGACGGTGAGTTGCGTTCTCTGCTGAAAGACAAGCCCATCGGGCTGGAAAAGAAAGCCGTGGAGATATCATCCAGAATACTGTCCGACTTGAAAGAAGCTTTGGAGAGCACTTACGACCACCACGTCGAGCCGGAAGACTACAAGGTGATCGTGATCAAGAACGAGGGCATCGATGCTGGCCAGGTCCTCAAGGAGAACGAGCGCGTGATAGCTGCGCTCTTGCGCGAGGAGGGGGACGTCTCGCTGCTGAGCGATGAGGAAGTAAAGCGCGTGAGCGAGTCGGCTATAAGCTACTACCATGACGACTTGGCAGTCATCGGTTTTACGGGCGCAGTGGTGATAGAACCGCATGACGAGAGGGACGTGTTAACTATCTTGGAGTTGGCGAACGCCCAACTCTTAGAGTTGCGGACGTACAACGACCTGCTGATCAAGGAGAGCGACCGGACTTACTCGCAAGTGCGCGAGATAATATCCCCGCGGGCTGGCCTGCTGCTGAAACCGGCACGGATCAGCGAGACCGCGCGCGACATTGCCGAGCTGCGCCTCGAGGTGACGGACGTGGTGAGCGACATTTACAACATGTCTTCCTTTATCGGCGACTGGTATATTGGAAAACTCTACGCGCTAGCGTCGGACAAGCTGCGCCTGAAGGAATGGCACGCCGACGTCGAGCGCAAGTTGGACGAGGTCGAGGACTTCTACTCGCTCGCCTTGGCGCGCGTGGACGCCCAGCGCAACGTCTGGCTCGAGTTCCTAATAGTGCTGCTCATCGTCTTCGAGATTGTCCTGTCGCTCACGGTTTACGTGAAGTGACCGAATGACGGCACCATCCCGCAGGACAAGGGGAGGGGTAAAGCCGCTCAACAGCTACACAGCGACTTAGCGTTTCTTTGGTCTTCCACGGTGGGGGCGCATGTCGCGGACGTGGCGGCGGCGGCCGCACTTGGGGCAGACGTATATCGTCTCGGAAGGGCCTGCGTAGCTTATTCCAGCGCGATCGTCAAAGTAGGAGAAGCGACGCTTGAACGAGCGTGACATTGTGTCTATCGGGTATAGCCCGCCACAGTAGTAGCACCTTTGGGGTTGGGAACGTCCTCTCATTGTATCACTTGTAGTAAGAGCAGCCCGTATTTAAGCTGCTAGCTGTGAATGATTCCGCCTTTTGCCCGGGTGATGTGCTTGCGCGCTTGCTTCACGCCCCCTTTTGCAACGGCTCCGGCGGTCAGGTAGCCCATGCAGAAGTTGAGCAGCGCGCTCCATTGGGACTCGGTGAGCGTCCTCGCCTTCTGGGCTATGTCGAACGCGAATTCATACCAGCTACCGCCAGTGCGGCAGTCTAGAGTAACGTTGAGCTGCTTCTCTCCTTCGACCCGCCATATGAAGTCGTACTTGTACGGCCAGAACTTGATGAACGACTCCACGTATCCTCTTTTCTCGTCTACGCGCAGGTCGCTCTTGAAGCCGGATGAACCGAACCTCTGCTTGGCGTCTGCTATGAGCGCGAGGCCGATTGACTCGACCGCGCGCAGCACCACGAGGCGCGGCACGCCGGTCACGCGAACGCGCCGGATGGTTTGGACCATGCTCTGACAACGACTGGTTCATTTAAAACGCTTTCCTGGGCATCCCCACCATATAAAAACTTGGCCGAGCGTAAATAACCAATGACATTTTTCAAGAAAACGAAAGGTTCCAAGCATCCTGCCATGATGGCGGCACAATTTGCAAGAGCCAGAGTGCTGGCAGCAAGGTTGAGAAGGCAGGCAACCGGATTGCGGAGGCACCACCCTAGCCACACGGGCTGGCATCCTTCCACTGGCCTCACCACCATGCACAAACAAAGGCGCGCGGCTGGCGGAAGCCTCAGGTTCTTCAGGTAGCCGCTACCAATCGCTTATTCTGGCCTGCGCTCCGCCGGCAAGGTGTAATGGGCGTGCGTTGATGCCGCGCTTTCGCAAATGGGCGGCCAGCTCGCGGTCAAACCCGTGGACTGTTAGCACGCGCTTTGCGCCCGAACTGGCAGCGTATTCCAAGAGCTCGCTAAAATCAGAATGTCCCGACAATGGGAACGCCCTGTCGCATCCACTGGCTAGCGGAGAGCCGGCCCAGCCGGTGGCTAGCGCTGTAAGGGTGCGTTTGCCGTTCTCGCTGCGGGTGATGGCGGCGGAACGCTGAAGCAGTGAGGGGGAAACTATTTCCACGCATGCGTGCGCGCGCGAAAGCTCTGCCTCGGGCGTGCCGCTTTCAAGAAACTCCTGCCTCAATCCTGACCAGTCGCACACGTGCGAGAAGTGGGAGGCGCGCCGCGAGATTATCGGCTGCACGCCTATGCCATTTAGGATGGAAACAAGCTCTTGAGTTTTCCCGAGCGGGTAGGCGCCGAACACCACGTTCGAGTCAGAGTGGGTGGAAACCCATGACTTGATTGATTCCGCCACGTCCGATGCTGGCGGAAAACTGTACTCGGGCGATCCAAAGGTCGAGTCGATAACGAGGGTGTCACACTCGGGCTGCTCAGCCCCCCCAAAAAGGAATGAGGGAGAGGCCTTCATGTCGCCAGTGTATACAACGACATTATCATCCTCTTCTATGCGGAACTGGGCCGACCCAAGCACGTGGCCCGCGTCGTGCAAGGAAACGAGGGCATCGCCAATCTTTAGTTGCTGGCCGTACTCGAGCCCTGGGTTGTTAAAGTAGGATGGAAACAACAGCGCTGTTTGGTTGGTTGCTATCGTTTGAGTCGAGTGCTTGCGCAAGTGATCCGAATGGCCGTGAGAGACGCCCGCGATGCCGGAACGGCAGCGGAACGTGGCGTCTAGGAAGAGTGTTTCGCCGCTGTTTAGCACTAGCCGCACTGCGCCACCGTTGCTTACTAGCACGCGGTGAAAAGGAGACGGGAGTTTTTAAGGCCGGTGGGGAAGGCGCGGGACTATGCTTACCGCCGGGTATTAGGTTGCTGCCCGTTAAAAAGTTACTTGCGACCGCGGACTTTCCTGCGCACGACTCGACGGACCACCCTTCTGCGCGGGGCTTGGGATGCCTTTTTCACTAGCCTCGCCAGCGGCTGGTCCTCGTCGGGCTCTTCTGAAAGCTCTTCGACTTCCTCTTCTGTTGGTGATTCTTCGCCAGTCTCAACAGTAACAGTGGTGGACTCTGGCTCTGCTGCAGCCGGTTCTGCAAGGGTTTCTGAGAATTCCTCGAACTCTTGCTGCGGCTCTTCCGTGACTTCGCTGATCTCTTCCTCTACGTCGCCTTCAGGCTGCTTTGCCCTCTGTTCAGGCCGGCTGCCGGACTGGTTTGCAGCGGCCGGTTTTTGGACCGGCGCGGCCGGCATGACGGGCTTTGCTTCCTTTTGCATTTCGCCCTTGGCTTTTGAGACAAGCGATTCCAAGTATTGCTTGATGTGGTCGTCCTCTTTGCGGTCGGTCTTCTTGTTGCGCTGCCTCACGAAAAGCAGCACGAGAACTATGACCACCACGAAAAGCACTCCGACCGTGAGCGAACCTCCCAAGCCTCCGAGAGTGGCCAGCCCCGAAGCTGACACTCCCACCTTAAAGCCTGCGAGCGTCACTGGCGCGCGCGTTATCGTCTCCAAGTCCTTTACAAGCACGATGTCTCCAGTGTGCTCCGAGAAGTCGCCGTTTGGCTCGATGTTAAGCGCTAGGTCGCGCACGTCAAACGGCCGGATTGAGAAACGCGTGTCCCCGCTGAAGGCCCACCCGGGCGGGAAGCCTTGGAAAACCACTTCGGCGCCATCCATGGTCATGGAGCCTTGGTTCTTTACCCTGAGGAAGAGAGTGTACCCGACGGTCTCGCCGTTCCTCTTGAGCGGTTCCCATGGAAGCAGCAGCTCTGCGGTGAGCGTGCCGGCGACTTCGGCGCGCTTTTTTACAACCAGTTCTGTGCTTGCATCATGTTCCAGGCTGCCGAGCGCGGCAGACACCGTGAACTTGTACTTGCCTGCAGGGTAGTCCTGCGGGATGGTGACATGGACGTCGACCGTCTTTGACTCGCGCGGCTCGAGGTCAAACACTTCCGGGTAGACCGGGTTGAACTTGTCAGATATGTCGCCGTGAAGTATCACGTTCCTGACTTCCTGGTTTGCCTCGTTGCGCACGATGAACGAGAGTTTTGCCTGTTCGCCCTGCAGCGCGGAAATGCGGGAGTAGACTGGCGAGATCATCAGGTCGGGCGTGCCTTCCTCGACCTCTAGGAAGAACTTGTATGATGTGGTTGAAAACGACTCGTCTGTTGCCTTGAATGTTATTATGTAGACGCCCGGGTCAACGAACTTGGTAAGAACGAACATGAGGACCGTCTGGGGTGTGCCGGTCAGGTTGATGGTTTTTTGTGAGAAGGACACGTCGAGCGGGGTGTCAATGCCGAAAGTGAAATAACCGGTGCCGTTCAGCTGCAGCGAGAACGTCGCCAAGTCGGGTTTTGCCACGGTCTTGGACTGTTCTGTCGAGGTGATGCTGACGCTGGCAAGCGCAGTTGCCGCCAGCACCAAGATCAAAAGGGTTTTCCTAAGCATCAAATCCCTAATTGTAACTATTTCTAAGTGATAACATATTTAAAGGTTGCTGTTCTTAAATAGCTACGTGGATCCAAAGACCGAGGTTTATAAACCACTTCCCAGTAGTATGAAACTCGTGAACGGGGACGCACTAGCACTACTGCGCAGGATAGGGCTCAACCAGTACGAATCTCGCGTGTACCTGGCCCTGCTTGGCGGCGGGCCTACGAGCGCATCAGAGCTCAGCGACCTTGCAGGCATACCCCGCCCGCGCACTTATGACGTACTTGACAAGCTCGGAAAGAAGGGGTTCGTGAGCACCCAGCCCGGACGTCCCTCCAAGTTCCGCGCCCTCACCGTGAGCGAAGCCTTCTCTTCTCTAAAGGAGTTCAGGCAGCGGGACTTCCAAAAAGAACTGTCAGAAATGGACAAGATACGCACCCAACTCACCGAACACGTACGCCTCCTCGATACCTCGCAGCAGCAAGCCGACTCAGGCGACTTCGTCTGGGTGCTCCGCGACTCTGAAAACATACACGCCAAGATCGAGTCGCTCATACAGAACGCGCACAGCTCCATACTAATAGCATCATCCCCGGCAGGGCTCAAGCGCAAGCTCGCGGCATATGAGGACACCCTCCTTAGCGCAAAGAAACGCGGAGTCAAGATAAGCATAATCTCTCCACTAGCGGACGACCTGCTCGAAAAGCGGGCAAGACACGTGGGAGAAGTCGTGAAAAAGAGCGACCTGCACAGGATGATGATAGTCGACGACCACGTGATGCTGTTCCTCACGCCAGAGGAGGAAAAGCAGGAAATCGGCGCATGGATCCAGTCCCCCTACGTGGCGCAGAACTTCAAGAACCTGCTGCTCTAGCAGCCTACATTCTCATTTAAAGCAGGCAAACCAAACCTATTTGCGGGCCTGTAGCTCAGCCTGGATAGAGCAGCGGCGTCCTACAGCTTTTTCCGCGGTGTCGCTCGCTTGCGCTCGCAAGTCGGGAAAAACCTGGGAAAACTGGAGAGAGCCGGTGGTCGGGGGTTCGAATCCCTCCAGGCCCGCCACACGATTCGAACGCCAGCGAACCACAATTCGCTCCAAGTTGTCAAATGAGGCGCTGGAGGCTAGCTATTCAAATGCCTATCTTGTACTTCACGTAATCCCACAGCGACTCGGCATAGCCGGTGTTGCTGCTGGAAGAAACACCCCATTCTATCCTCTTGTCGCCGGAGTCAACCGGTATCGAGGCAGCCACGAGCTTGCCGTCAACGTATGCACTGGCAAGATTGCCCTTCAACTCCAACCGGTAGGTGTGGAAGCCTCCCAACGTGTCCAGCTTGAAGAGCTGCCTGCCAAGCTGCACGTATCCATCCCCCACTGAAAGCCCGGCGTGCTTGGAACCGTCACTTATGGCCAAATAAGCCCCATAATAGAACGGCGGAACCTCCGCATAACCAGGGCTCATCCCGCCTTGCACCACCCTAACCCTTGCCTCCAAGATCGTGCCGGCCGCGTTGCTAAGATCGCCAACATTCCGGTAGGTATAGTGGTGGGCAGCGACCGGCTTCAAATAATCCAGAACCCCCTCACGTATCGTCTGCAGGTTCGGGTCCTTGCTGTATGTGCTTAGCATCCAGCCGGACTCGTTAGGGAGCATGTCGGCGTTGTACGTTACCCAGCCGCCAGTGCCCATGCTCACGTAGGCGACAACAGCCAAGAAAAGCAGCATGATGGCGAACAGCACTGCTCGCGGGAAAGCCTCCCACGATACCACCATTGGACGCGCCATCAACCCAACTTAGGCAGGCAGCACCTTAAAAAGAACGCCATTCGCGCAAACCTAGTTGGGTTTGACAACAATGTTGTCAAACAATGTCGTGACATAAGTCCCGGCAACCCCCGTATGGGCGGCAACACCAACCGCACCACTCCTGAATGTGGAGTCTTCGATTGGAAGTCCGCTGTAACAACTGTTTCCATTATGGTCTGTAATCACGTATTCTATTGCCGCGGGTGTTGTCTTGATTTTTATCTTTCGCAGCTGATTCTGGTCGAACGAGCCACAGGTCGTAATAAGTTGAGTATCAGCCCCATTTACTACCTTAAAGAGAGAAGTGGTTCCTTGCCTTCCTCGAATGTGCAGCTTATACCCATTGTTTGCATTTGAGGCCGACTGTTGGTAGAAGTAAACATTGACATAAGTGTTGGGGTCGGATCCCAAAGGGTCGCCGCCCGGATCGTTGGTTTCTATCTCCCTAAACTGCACGTCAATATTATAGTTCAGCCAACCAGTGCCGCCGGAGTATAGGACGCCGGAAGGCGTGTCTCCATCCGAAGTGACCTTTAGGACATAGCTGCCAGAACCATCAAGGTTTCCGGCAATGACACTCATCGAGCCGGATAGGGAGTTCCACCCGTTCGCGTTTCCATCCTCAAAGTCTTCTGAAAGAAGTGTTTCTGGTGGCGGAGGTGGCGGCGTTACGGGGTCGGAAACGGAAATCTGGGTGCTTTTGGTGCTTGTGGCGCCGCTCCCATCCGTTACTGTCAGCGTTACCGAATAGGCGCCTGCGCTCGCGTACCTGTGGAATGGGTTGCGCTCGCTTGACGACGAGCCGTCCCCGAAGCTCCAGCTCCAAGATGCCACGCCAGCGTCGTCTGTTGAAGTGTCTGTAAATAGTACAGAGTCTGCTGTGGTCGGGCTGGCTGGAGAGAACGTAAAACCGGCTGCCGGCGGCGCGTTCACCCTCACGGTTGTTTCAACAACGCGGCAGTCAGAGTTGCTACCGCAGACATCCAAGCTGATGGTCTTTTGGCCATACGAGCTGGCGCTCAACGACCATGTTACAGTACGTTCGTAACCAGTATAGAATAGTATGTTTCCAAGGTTGACTCCGGCAGCGCCGTCATAGTGACGCACAGTGCCATCCTTGCGCGTGGTAGTGGCTGACTGTATCAAAACATCCTGCGGCACTGTTATCTTAGAGTATACCCCTGATGCCATGTATGACGCCGGGGCAAGCGTGGCCTTGAAAGTGAACGATTGGCCAGCATTCACCACGCTGGGCGCGTCCACGCCGACATCGAGGGAAGGTGATGTGGGACCCCTCACGATCATGTACGCCACCGCATACTTCTGGGTAGGCGCCCTGCCGACATCCAGAGAGACAGGGAATATCTTTATCTGGTAATTGCCGGAACTGGGGGAATTGACTATTATCCGCTCCACATTGTCTTTGAACGACTCTGATTTCCAATCCCAATCATAACCGTTGCCAGAATCCTGCAATGGTTCCCTGTCCAAGTACAAGTCGAGGTTGTTCAGCACGGCATGGTCGCTTGCGGCGTCCGCGGGCGGTTCCATCCAAGTGAGGTAAATGACCAGCTTGGCGGCGTCCGATGGTACTACTAAATCCAAGTGGTGCCAATGGTCAGTGTCGGTAAACGTGCCGTAGCCCGTTTTCCACCTGTAACCAGACTGGTAGTCAAACAACCAGTTTGCTGCCAGCGCGTCGACTTTCCCAGCCCCGTACTTGTTAATGGGCCATGATTGACTGTTTATTGAGGTCGCCATTAGCAGCGCTTTGACAAGCTCCGGGTACCCGTGCAGCCAGTCGTAGTGCTGCAATAGCGTTGCCACCACGCCAGAAACGTGGGGCGCGGCGGCGCTGGTCCCGCAATCAGCGTATGACCCGCCGTTCATCCACGCCGACTCAATCAGGCAGCCCGGAGCCACCAGGTCTGGCTTTATCCTTCCATCCCCTGTAGGCCCATAGCTGCTTCCCCGTTGGCTTTCCATCCATACCGAGTCGGTTGTGTCGTAGTCAGTGGTGGCTCCAACTGTTATTGCGTTCTTGGCACACCCCGGCATGCCTACCCTTTGAGCGCCAATATTGCCGTTGTTTCCGGCAGCAACAACATACACTTGGCCGTTTTGTGACACCTTGCTGTCCAACCGTCTGCTTAGGTCGTCCGTGCCAGTGCACTTCAACATGGGATCTGCAAGACTAACGCTCACCACGCTCGGAACCGGGTCTTGGGCCATCCAGTCCATTGCAGAAAGCACTGTCGCATCATTGAAGTTTCCGCTCGAGTCTGTCACCTTGGCTATTTTCGGGCCAGTTACACCATAGGCTATCCCTCTATGCCTAGCGTCCTGTCCCAGCAGGATGCCTGCAACGTAATTTCCATGGCCGTGGGTGTCAGAACAGTCGTTATTGTTGTCCAAGAAGTTCCTGCAGGAACCATAATTCGGCAGCCATGGGTGATCATTGTCATAGCCGCTGTCTATTATGCCGACGCGCACACCTGCGCCGTTCATTATCTGACCGTTGACGAAGCTAAGATAGTCCGCTCCGATCGTTGGCGAGCTTTCGAGCAACGCCGTTGACCCGCCCAGAACAACATTAACGTAGTTTACAAACCCGAGGCCAGCCATCTTTTTGGCTGCATCAATGCTCGCAGTGCCATAGAATACGGCCAGAGTTTCATCCTCGTGTTCGCCGGTAAGGCCCGCCTGCCCGAGCTTCTCGCCAAAGTCGCCAGAGAGGTCGAGCTGGTATGTGCTAACCGATACCGTAATGTTGTCGAGCGATAGGCCGTTTGCTTTGAGATAGTCCTCAAACAGCTTGTAGTTCTCATTCGTGGCATCGTCGAAAGTCTTGTTCGGGTCTAGGGCTTTCTGCAGAACTGGGTCTAGCTTGTAGTCGGCTGGCAGGTATCCCATCCAGTAAATCGAGTTCAGGCCGGCTATCTTTGAAATGTTCTGCATAGGAATCCGGGCCGAATATGAGTAATAGTCATGCGAGCTGAGCAGCTTGACGCCCAACGAGCGCAGCGAGTCTAAGTCAGCGCTTGAAGCTGTTTTGTTGAACATTAAGTACGCGTATGTGTAACCATCGCTTCCGTTCTTTTTTGAAAGCGCGTCATCTATTCCCTTCCCAGGTGTAAAGCTTCCAGACCTTAGAAGGAGGGTGTGCGGCTGCTGTGATGCGGCCTCTTGGAGAGCCTGCAGTTCTTGGGCAGTGGTTTTCACAGTAGCGCCCTTGAACATCTTGCCATTAGAATTGGCTTCCAATGCAGCCTGTTCGCCGCAATCAATAGTAGTGCAGCCTTCAGGAGTGATACCAACAAACTCGACAGAAGCGGAGTTCTTGTTGCCTGCGCGGTCTGCTATTGTAAGGGTTAGTTTGTGCTTGCCGATCCAGTCACTAATATTCATGTCCTGCATGGCCATACCGTCGATGTCCCATGACGTGGAAGCAATCCCGGAAGGCTTGCCGCTGACTTGCGGGTCGGCCTCAAAGTGTTCTACCGGCAGGGGTGAGGTAACAAGGTACTCTGAAAGCAGCGGCTCGAGCGCCAGCGCCACCTTTGGTGGCATGTTGTCTACCGTAAGCGTGGTGAAGTTGGCGACCTTGGCCATTCCGTCAGAAACCGCAACTCTGATCGTGTACGAGTCGTTGTCTGGAACACTCTTGGTGTCCCAGACGTACCTGCTATCTGCAATGTTTGCCGCTAGCGTGGTGAATGTTTTTCCATCTGTTGAGTATTCCACGGTGAATGCCAGCGGGTCGTCGTCTATATCCTTGGCATCCCACTTGATTGTTTTGGTTCCGCTCCAATAGTCTTTGTTGGACGGGGTAACCATTTGCAATGTTGGGGCGTGATTTGGGTAGAAAACGTATGCCATATCCTTTTGCGCCGATGTGCTGGCGAAGTTGTCAACCACCCTGACGGCCAGAAGGTTGTTTCCCGGGGGTAGCTTGACTTGCTGCCTTACCTTGAGCTTGTTTCCATCAATCCAGTAGTTGTTCGCGGAAGCGCTGTTCGCCCTGAACGAGAGCTTCAGCTTCCCATTGACGTAGAATTCCATGGTCGCGTCCGGCTTGCCGTTCTTGAGGGTCAGCTTCTCGATCCTCAAGTACTCGTAGATTGTTTGAACAGTGGTGTTGTACTGCTTTAGGTTGGTTCCTCCAACATTGCCGGACCTGTTCAAAGGAAAATCGCACTTCCCGCCAGAGTCTGGAAGCGATGAACAGAGCTTGTCCTTACCGATATTAGGTGGGTCGGATTTCTTTGAGTTTCCATGTGACGCTACACCAACAGGTGTGAGAAAGCCGATGACAATCAGGCAAAAGACCAGAAGGAGCCCTACAAGATTGACGAAGGCAAGGCTCGAATGGGTGGCGGTCCAGCCGGCCATGATGATATATGAACAACCCATATATTAATGTTTGCTTTTTTAACCACCAACCAGTAAGATTTATATACATATAGCCACTTAAACGTACATTGTACGTTAATGGGTGATATTTTTGTACAATTTAGATGAGGCTGATAAGACCATACTGGAAGAACTGCAGAAGAACTGCAGGCAGTCAACGAGAGAATTGGGACGCAAGCTCAAGATGCCTGCGACGACAGTCCACCAGCGGATCAGGAAGCTTGTGGAAACCGGAATAATCAAGGGATTCTCGGCAATAGTGGACCACTACAAGGTAGGCATGCCGACAACTGCATTCGTGTTGGTCAGGCGGGTGCCGAGGCCGTTCTCAAAGCGAGACAGGATCAAACCAAAAAACATCGGCGATTCTCTCGCCCAACTACCAGAAGTGGAGGAAGCCCATGTGGTTACCGGCGAGTGGGACGTCATACTAAAGGTGCGCGGAGCAAACGAGCGCGAGATCGGCTCGTGGGTGGTGGACACGCTTTGGAACGCGCCAGAAGTCGGCAGGACGCTCACGTTCTTCTCGTTCTATGAGGCAAAGGACACCAATGCCGTGTGGTTAAAATAGGGCTTTAAATCGCTGTAAGACATAATCCAAGCAGCGGGGTTATGGTGTAACCTGGCAGCACGTTAGGCTCCAGAAACCTTTTCCGCTATGAAGTCGCGCTTGCGTCTGCGACGAAGCAGAGCTTCGTCGAGATCACGGAGAAGCTTTGCTTCTCCGATGACGCTCCTTGGTCGAGAAAAGCTTTACCAAAAGCGCTTGCGTCTTCGCGGAACAATCTCTGGAGCGCTGACCGCGCTCGCGCGGAATGATATTGGCGAAACCTAACAGTCTGGGTTCAAATCCCAGTGACCCCACCAACCTTTTTCACTATTAAGGCATGATCGCTGTCGTGCCTGTCTTGAAAAAAGCTTGACCAAAAATGGTGTGTAACGATGAATTGGTTTTTGCTTGCATTGGTGCGGCCGCTCTTGTATGCCGTTGTTAACACGGCAAACAAAATACTGATTTCTAGGAAGATCAGCCCGCTGACATACCAGATAGCGTACTATGCCGCTGGCATACCAGCCCTGCTGGCAATCCCGCTGCTGCTTCCAATCAAAACAGACACCACCATAATCTCCATTCTGGCCGTCTTCGGGGTGCTGGAAGCGATTGTCAGCTACATGTGGTACTACTCGATGAAAAACGAGGAGGCCAGCCGCGTCGTCTCCCTTGTTTACACGCTGCCGGTTTTCACGGCAATACTGTCAGCAATCTTTTTGGGCGAGGCGCTCGCCCTCCACGTCTACGCCGGGATAGGCCTGCTCACCATCAGCGCCTTGGCAGCCTCATACAGGCACTCGGAGTCGCGCAAGAAAAACAGAAACGGCAGGGTCTCGAAAGTGCTTCCAATAATGATCGTGCGAAACATCATTTGGGGAGGCTACCTGGTCTACACCAAGTCAATAATCGGCGTGTTCGAGCCGGCCAGCGTCATCTTCTGGACGCTCGGATCCGGAACTGCCGCCCTGCTTGCAATGCTGCTCGTTCCCAGCATTCTCCAAACATTCAGGCGCGAGATGCACGGAACCCCACACAGCTGGACCGCAGTCGTGGTGCTCATGTCAACGCTCGAGGTAATAATAGCATTCGCCACCTACGAGGCGTTCAAGCTCGCATCCGCCTCGGTAGTGATCTCTATCTCGGCGATCCAGCCGATCATACTCATATTCGTGCTTGTGGGCTTCACGCGCTTTTTCCCCCACCTGCTCAAGGAGGAGTTCGACCGACGCACGCTGGCCCTCAAGGCCGCGGCCGCGGTGCTCATATTTGCCGGGACGTGGCTGGTCATGGGCTAGGGGCTTTTAAGCCCCGCGCGCCGCAAATGATTTATGGGTGCCATGCCGCGCAGGAAAAAGAAAATAAGAGCATACTCCCACACTGAACTGCTTGCGCGCGCCAAAATAAGGGCAAGGCGTCAAGAAGAGAGGCGCAGGATGAGGCACCGCCTGCTCGTCATGCTGGGCTACAAGTCTGCGGCAGACAAGGCGGCAGCCAAGCGGGCAATGCTAGCCGCGCGCCGCATTCCAGTAATAACCCATCTCGGCGCCCCTTATGGGGGGTCGGCCATTCGCTGGAGAACGCTGATGAGATCAATTGAGAAAGAAGAAAGGAAAAGGAAATGAGTTTATGGGGTACGATTTTGAGCTCGACCGCGTGAAGCGCGAGCTCACTGCGATGGGGGCGAAAAGCTGCATGGTACAGCTGCCGGAAGGCTTGAAGCAGTTCGGGCCGCAGATTGCGGGCGAGCTGGAGAAAGCCGGCTTCCGCGCCGTTATCTCGCTAGAGCGCTGCTTCGGCGCCTGTGACGTGCTGCGTGGCGGGTACGACGCAACTCTCCATTATGCGCACGCGCCTTATGCTAGGAAGGAACCAAAAACAGTTTACGTGGAGCTGCGGCAGGAAGCGGACGCGGGCCGGATCGCAGACTCGGCCGAGCACAAGCTGCGGGCAAAGAATGTTGGCCTTGTTACCACGATACAGTTCCTGAACGTTCTTCCAAAGCTCAAGCAAGAGTTGGAGAAGCGCGGCTTTGCCGTAGAGGTTGGCAAGCGCGGGCACTACACGTATTACGACGGGCAGGTGCTGGGTTGCGACTTCTTCGCAGCAACCAACTGCAAGAAAGCGCAAGAGTTTATCTATGTGGGTTCTGGGAGGTTTCACCCGATAGGCGTTGCCGAGAAAACCGGCAAGCGCGTGGTTCAGGTGAACCCTAATGATGATTACAAGGCGCAAGAATTTGCCTCCGGAATCTGGGAGAAGGAAAAATGGCTGCGAATCAGCAAAGCAAGCGACGCGCGCAGCTGGGGGATAGTTCTTTGTTCAAAGAAAGGACAGCGGAACGTGCACGCGGCGGACAACGCAAAGAGATGGCTGGAAGAGAAAGGAAGAAAGGCGACGCTGCTCGAGCTAAACGACATTATTCCGCAGGCGCTGGAGTACGCGCCCTTCGACGCATTCGTCATAACGGCCTGCCCGCGCATCGTGCTGGACGACTGGAAAAACTACAAGAAACCCGTGCTGCTCGCGGAAGAGATAAAGGAGCTCTTGAGCTAGATCTCGATTATCGAGCCGGGCTTGTAGCTGGGCGTGGTGGTGAGTTTTCCGGATTTGCGGACTTCGACCTCGAAGTCGTAGTTGTTCCATGAGACGTGGGCGCGCCTGTTGTCCGGCGAAAACGTGACTTCGGCGCCCATGAAGTCCCGCACGAATGCGAGGTCTTCCTCGTAGGCGTACTTGTATTTTTCCATGAATGAGAGTCGCGCGGATGCGAGATTGCTTTCAAATGCGCCCACTACGCGTCACCGCGGGTGTTACTCAAGGACTGCTTTTAAATCTTACGCGAGTTAGTCACGGGTGCCGGACTATTACAGGATGGGCCCAGCGGATTCGCTAAAGGTGCTGCTGGCAAGCGAGAATGGCTTGACCGATGCTGAGGCCGCAAGCAGGCTGGGGCGCTATGGGCTCAACGAGCTGAAAGCGGAGAAGCCGCCTTCAAAGCTTTCCATTTTCATTCGCCAGTTCAGGAGCTTCTTGGTATACATACTCATTGCCGCTGCAGGCATCTCGCTGGCTATCGGCGAGGCGGTGGACGCCGCAGTCATCGGCGCTATACTAGTTCTTAACGCGTTGCTGGGTTTCGTGCAGGAGTACCGCGCAGAGCGCGCGCTCGAGGCCCTCAAGAAGCTTGCCGCGCCGCAGGCGACCGTCCTGCGGAATGGCGCCAAGAAAAGGGTCCCCTCGATTGAACTGGTTCCGGGAGACATCGTGATGCTGGAGGAGGGCGATAAGGTTCCGGCCGACTGCCGCCTCGTGGAATGCTTCTCCTTGAAGACTAACGAGGCCTCGCTTACCGGGGAGAGCGCGCCTGTTGAGAAGAGCGTTGCCGCGTTGCGCAAGGAGGCGGTTATCACCGACATGACCAACTGCTGCTTTGCCGGGACGAGCGTGGTGTTCGGCCACGGAAAAGCTGTCGTCATGGCTACAGGTATGGAAACGGAGTTCGGCAAGATAGCAAAGGAGATCAGCGAGACGGGCGAGCGCGAGACGCCGCTGCAAAGAAAGCTTGCCTCGTTCGGCCGAACCGTCGGGATTGGCGTGATAATAATCACTGCAATTGTAGCCATAACAGGCATTTTGAGGGGGCGCCCACCAGTGGAGATGTTCATAACAGGCGTGGCGCTGGCTGTTGCCGCCGTCCCGGAAGGGCTGCCCGCTATTGTCACGATCACCCTTGCGCTGGGATTGAGGAAGATGGCGCGCAACAATGCAATAGTGAGGCGGTTGCCCGCCGTGGAAACGCTTGGCGCGACGAGCGTCATTTGCTCGGATAAGACAGGGACTCTCACTCGCGGCGAAATGATGGTCGAGCGCATCTATGCCGGCGGCGAGTCATGGGAAGTTACTGGCGAAGGCTATTCAACCACTGGTGGGTTTGTGAAACATGCTAGTGGGGGTGGGAATGCTGCCTTGACCAGAGAAGCTGAACGATTACTCATGTGCGGGCTTGTGTGCAACCGAGCGTCAGTGCGCGAGAAAGGAGTAATGGGCGACCCGACCGAGGCTGCGCTGGTGATAAGCGCGGCAAAGGCCGGCTTTGGGGAGGAGACGCGCCTGCAAAGAGTGATCGTGGGCGAGGTTCCTTTCTCTTCGGAAAGAAAACGCATGACTGTCGTCTGCAAGGAAGGAAAACAGTTGACGGCTTACATGAAAGGCGCCCCCGAAGTGGTGTTGGATCACTGCTCTTACGCGCTTGTCGGCGGGAAGATGGCAAAACTGACGCCAAAGCTGCGCGGCGAAATTCTTGAGGCAAACAGCCGCATGGCGAAAGACGCTCTGCGCGTCTTGGGTTTTGCCTTCAGTGAGGGAGCTGCGCAGAGTTTCGGGGAGAGGGACGAGCGCGATTTCGTGTTCATCGGGCTGCAGGGGATGATCGACCCGCCCCGCAAGGAGGTCAAGGATGCGGTCGGCAAGTGCGTTGCGGCCGGAGTGCGCGTGATGATGATCACTGGAGACAACCCGGTGACTGCAGAAGCCGTCGCGCGTGAAATTGGCATAAGGACTTCTGGCGCGCTCACCGGCGTTGACATCGACAAGCTGAGCGACCGCGAGTTAACAGAGAGGGTGAAGCACGTGAGCGTGTTTGCGCGCGTGTCGCCAGAGCATAAGTCCCGCATAGTCCGGTCATTGCAGGATTTGGGTTTCGAGGCCGCTGTCACAGGGGATGGCGTGAATGACGCGCCCGCCCTCAAGCAGGCTTCGATAGGGATTGCGATGGGAATAACAGGCACGGACGTCACGAAAGAGGCCAGCGACATGGTGCTTGCGGACGACAACTTCACCACTATTGTGCTGGCAGTGGAGGAAGGCCGGGCGATTTTCGACAACATAAAGCGCTTCGTGCGTTATCTCCTCACTGCAAACGCCGGAGAGGTGGCGGCAATGTTTGCAGCGACGCTGTTCGCGTTGCCTCTTCCATTCACTGCGTTGCAACTGCTCTGGATCAATCTCGCCACCGACGGCATTCCGGCACTCGCGCTTGGCGTTCAGCCTCCAGAGAAGGGAATCATGAGCCGGCCGCCCAGAAAATCCGACCAGGCAATACTCAACAGGCGGATGAAGGTACTGATACTCGCAACAGGCGTCATAATAGCGGCGTTCACGCTTTTGGCGCTTTTCTTAAACATCAGTGAAGGAATAGCAAAAGCGCAGACGATGGCGTTCACGACAATAGTGCTGATAGAACTGTTCGACGCGTTTTCGTCACTGAGCGACCGCACCATACTGACGGGTAGGGTTAAGCCGGCGCTAAGCCTCTGGCTGGCTTGCGGAACCGCTCTAGCGCTGCAGCTTGCTGTGATCTATCTTGGGCCACTCGCGGGATTGTTCGAGACCTACCCGCTGGCGGTTGTTGACTGGCTGGAAGTCGCCGCGTTCGCTGTTGGCGCATTCTTGGCAATAGAAATAGTCAAGGAAGTAATCCACAAAATTGTCGTTGAAAAACGCTAGCCCTTGACAACCGTTCCATCATGGCGCTTGCCCTGCAGTGCCAGCCGGACTTGTGACAGGTCGCTGCCGTTGACGAAGTGGGCCTCGATGTTCGAACGGGCGAGCACGCGCGCGGCGGGCGTGTCTATTATGAAGTTCTCGCCCGGACCGCGCTTGTCCAGCCCCGTGGCAAGCTGGACGAGTTCCTGATGGGTCATTGTTGAAAACTTGCGGGCGTCCCGGAACTTCTTGGGGTCCTTGTCGTACACTGCCGCCACGTTGGAAAGGTTCACCCAGCGGTCAGCGCCTATCTTCTCGGAAAGCATTGCGCCCACTGTGTCAGTGGTCTGGTTTGGGTGGGTCCCGCCGAGCAGCGCGGTGCGGCCCGGCGCAGAGAGGAGCCACTCACCCGCATCCTCTATGGAGTAGAAGAACCTGCCCCCGAAGGCGGGCGCGCACAAGCGGGCGTTGGCCCAAGTGACGGTCGTGGCCAGCCAGTCGAGGTCGAAGTTGTCCTCGCCGAACTCCTTTGCTGCGGCTATGTAGTCGCGCGCGGCCGTCCCGCCACCCACTATTACTCCGACGGTGGCTTTGAGGCCTGTGACCAGCGAGGCGACTTTGCGTATGTAGTCGACGCGCGGCTTGCCGTCAAACACCATCGAGCCGCCCAGCGACAGAACCAAGCGCATGTATACCTGTTTTTTAACCTCCGCCAGCTTTAAAAAACCCATGCAGACCGATTCGAAAGAGTTCTTCGAGTTCAAGAAGAAACTGCGCTTCCTGCAGTCGATCCGCGGCGAGGGAACCGAGTTGATCAGCGTGCTCATTCCACCTGGAGCCAACGTTGCCGATGTGGCCAACCGCCTGAGAGAAGAGGCGTCGCAGGCGATGAACATCAAGTCCAAGCAGACCCGCAAGAACGTGCAGTCCGCGCTGGAGAGCATTATGGGAGCGATAAAGGGGGTGCCCAAACCCCCGGAGAACGGCGTTGCGATTTATTGCGGCAGCATCAACGGCAAGATAGAGCAGTACATGCTCGTCCCTCCAGAGCCCGTGCCGCTCTCGATCTACCGGTGCGACTCCGCGTTTTTCACCAAGCCGTTTGAGGAGATGATCGAACACAAGGAGACGTTCGGGCTGTTCGTGTTGGACAAGCGGGAAGCCATCGTCGCCACTCTCCACGGCAAGAAGGTAGACATACTGCGAAAACTGACGTCAGGCATACCGGGAAAACACCACGTCGGCGGTCAGTGCATTGCAAGCGATTCCCTCATCCAGCTTGGCGACGGTGCGGTGTGCCAGATTGGAAAAGCCCCCCTTGGCCGCGTTTGCTCGGTTAGTCAGTCAACTTATCAGACAACAATGGCAGAATGCGCAAAAGTGTTCAAGAGAAAATCAGATAGTGCATACCTCATAAGGACAAAATACCCGTCAGCCAGGATAGTGGCAACCCCTGAACACTGGTTCTTTAGCCTGGATGGCCGCGGCCTTGGGTTGAAAAGCGCCGGCGAGTTAGCCAAGGGAGACACCATCATGGCGGTCAAGAGAATAAACTTTGAAGGCAAACGAATACCTCTTGGCCTGAAAATACTGCCGACCCCCGAACTAACGGAAGAAGGACGCAAACACCTGGCTACCCAGCGCGTCGAGAAGCGGCTGCTTCAACGAGAAGTGGCAAAGAAACTCGGCATTGCGCAGGCAACGCTTTCAAAGGTCGAGCTCGGCATTGGCAAGATCGGCTTTGAAAAGATCAACAAGCTGTTGGAGATTTACGGCATTGACAAGGGGCTGTTCCATGAGAGATACGTCAGGAATGCGAAAACGTTCAAAATGCCTGAATACCTTGACGAGGAGTTTGCCCAGCTGCTAGGCTACACCATCGGCGATGGGTGCGTGGAGGAACACAGAATCCGCCTCTATGATGAACGCAAGGAAGTTCTCGACGAGTACAAAAGGATAGCATTAACATTAGGCTTGGTTGGGGTGATAAGGCATAACCCGCGTAAAAACTACTACCAGCTAACTATCTGCTGCAAGGAGCTCGCGGGTATCATTCGTGACAAGTTCGGCGAGGCCCTGCTGCCAAGCGCCCTCGCAGAAGTCCCAGTATCAGCAATGCGGTCCCCAAACAGCATTGTTGCAGCGTTTGCGCGTGGCTTGTTCGACGCGGAAGGTTACGTGCAATCACGCTCTGGAAGGATAGGCATAACCACGACCAGCAAGAAACTAATGGAACAGCTCAGGATGATGCTGTTGAGGCTCGGCATCGTAACCTCCTTCAGGGAAAAGATCTCGCCGCCAAACTGGAAAGTCAAAAGCGCTTCACTCCAATACAGCCTTGAGATAAACGATGAAGATTCCTTGAACAATTTCATAAAATTTGTCGGATTTACGAGCCGCGAAAAGTTTGGTAAAATTAGGCGAAGGGGTGAAGAGGCTTCGCGGATAGACCAGATTCCAATGAGCGGCAGCCACGTGCTAAGGCTGGCTAGGCAGGTGGGCCTCAACACCCGCTCGTTCCGGACTGGCAACAATTTCTTCAGGAACGAGCGCTCGATGGGGCGCAAGGTGTTCAAACGGGTCATCTTAAGGGAGTTCGAGAACTGGCAGCGCGTGCTTGAAAAAACAGACCCGCAAAAGTCAGCCGAATGCAAAGAGATTGTCCTGTTCCTCAGGCAAGTACTAGATTCAGACCTGATACCATCATATGTGGTGGAAAAGCAAAAAATCGAGCCCGATGGAATCCTGTTCTGCGACCTGAACGTACCAAGGCAAGAGTCATACGTGGCAAACGGATTCATGCTTCACAATAGTGCTATGCGTTTCCAGCGGCTTCACGAGATAGCCGTGCACGAGTTCTTCAAGAGAATTGGCGATGCGTGCAATGGTGTGTTCTCCGACAAGAAAATCAAGGCCATCATTGCGGGCGGGTCGGGCCCGACAAAGTACGACTTCATCAACGGCGAGTACCTCCAGACCGAAGTCAAGAACAAGATACGCGGGACGGTCGACACCGGCTATACTGATGAGACGGGCATCAAGGAATTGGTGGAGCACGCCGATGAGGTCATTGAAAAGATGGAAATAACCAAAGAGCGGGACCTCGTCAACCGCTTCCTGAAGGAGGTCGTGACGAGCGGGCTGGCCTGCTACGGCGAGGAAGAGACGCGCAAAGCGCTCGAGTTGCGGAAGGCTGACATTCTATTGCTTTCGGAGGAGCTGGCGATGCGCAAGCTGCTGTTAAAGTGCAACAACTGTGGCAAAATCGTGGAGAGTGTGGTCAAGGAAATCGATAGCGATTACCGCTGCCACTGCGGCGGAAAACAGTCGGTGGAGTCTGACACCGAGCTGATGGAAGAGTTGACCCAGCTCGCCGAATCTTCGGGCGCGAGCATAGAGATTATTTCTACCGAAACTGCTGAAGGGAAACAGTTCCTCCAAGGCTTCGGCGGGATAGGGGCGCTGCTGCGCTACCGCTAGCAGGCAGAAGGGATAAAAACCGGCCTTCATTGTTATTCCGGGGTGATTCAATGACAGGGATAGTCGACACGGTCGGGTTCACGACGGCGTTTACCGTGCTGGGCATAGTGATTGGCGCAGTCGCAATGCTGCTAGCAACAGTGGCGCTGCCGGCGATAATAAACCGGCTGACTCCAGACATAGACGAAGGCAAGGAAATAAGGCGCGGCAACGTTGCCGTGGCGCAGTATTTCGGCCACGTGGTCGGGTCTGCAGTGCTTGGAATAGCAATCATTATTGGCGCGGCGATAATAGCCGGAATACACGGGTAAAACAATGAGAAAATACGCCCTGTTGGTATTACTGCTGTTTGCCGCCACAGGACTAGCGCGCGCAGGGGGCGGCTGCTTTCCTGCAGGAACGCTGGTTAGCAC
>JACOVT010000036.1 GCA_016177165.1 Microcaldota archaeon | reverse complement strand
GGGTGTGGTCTCGACTATGCGCTGCCTGACAAAGTCAAGCACCGCCAGAGTTGCAGGCTCTACCTCGGGGGCGGTCAGCTCGTATGTCGGCGCATAGGCCTCCTTTTCCTTGTAGATGCTCACCTTGGCAAGCACCCCATCCACATCTAGGCTGTACTCTTGGCGCTCGTCTGACCTGCCAGCCATGGCAACAGGGTGCCTTTTTTTCTTCAACAATGAGTCCCTTGCCGCACCATCACTTCCTCTTCCTCGCGTGCTTGCGGCGTACCGAGGCGAGCTTTGACTCGAGGTCTGCAATTATTGACGAAAATGCCTCCTTGCGCGACTGGAGCTTTGTAAACTTTGCGTCCAGCCTTGCCGCCTGTTTTGCCGCCTTTTGCGAATGCGAGCTGCGCGCATGCTTCTCGAAAAGCTTTGTCGCATGCCTGAACTTCTCCAGCTCCTTGTCTAGCTTTTTCTTCTCATGCCCGACAAACCTTAGCTGCGAGCGCATCCTTGAAATCTGTTTCCGCGCGTAGGAAAGGCGAGACTTCATAGAAGACAGCGACTTGCGCGAGTCCGACAGTAGAGATTCGGCTTCCTTCTTTTTTGCCTCGAGCGTGCGGGCCGTCAGCGCCGCTTTCTTTTCCTCGGCCTCTATCGCGCTGATCTCTTTTCCGTAAACGGACTCGATGCCCTGCAGGTCCTTTAGCATGCCTAATGCTCTTGATGCCTGCTTCAGTTTCATGGATATGTCTGCTTCCAGCTCCGTGAAGTCCTTTTCAATCTCGGGGATCTTGGACTCCTGTTCCTGCATCTGCTCCCCGAGTTTTGACGCGGAAGACTCGATGCGCATGCCGAACTTTGACAGTTTCTCGTGCCTTTCAGTGATCTCTGAAGGCGTGAGCGACCGTTGTTTCAGCACCATTCCGCGCATCGCAGAGTAGTCAACTGATATGAAACCCTGCTTTTCGAGCGCACGCGCCCATTCTTCCACTTGGCTGTCCTTTATCCTCAGCAGCCTAGCCGCGTCCGAAGATGATATCTCCCTGTGTTTCACCACTAGATCAGAAAGCTTGTCAACCATTGTTTGGAGCTTGTCCATGCAATACCATCTCACTGCAACCAGTCGGTCTTGTTGGTAAAGAGCTGCGGTTCCGACACGCGCAGCTTTGACAGGTAATTTATCAAGAAATCTGGCGAGTTTAATAAGACTTTGGTATCGGTCGCGGCGCGCACATTATTTAGCTTCACGTCCAGCACGTTTTGCGGGTCGCTGTTGCCGGACTCGCCGACTAGAACCTTTACCCAGTGGTTTGACGAGTCGTTGCCAAAGTGGATCGTTATCTGGCTCTGCCTTGTCGCGTCAAACTGCTGCTGCGGCGACGACCACGAGGAGGAGTTGCCGCGCACAGTGACATTGACGTTCAGGCAGGGCTTGTTTTGCTGGCACTCCTGATAGGGCGTCCACTGGAAGTTGGACTCGTTCATCTCTTCATCCGTGACGTGAATGTCCACGCTCACCCCCGAAAGCGCTGAAAGGTTCCCCACCGGCGAGAGCACCTGCAGTTCGTTCTTGCCGAAGTCCGGATAACCATACTGGATGTTGAACGGTATTATGCTGAGCAGGGGGGATATCGAGCTGAGCGACAACTGGTTGTCCACGGAGTCCAGGAAAACAACCTGCAGGCTCGGCTTTGAATAGTAGGACTCGATGAACTTGCCATAGCCTTCGATGAACGTGGAAAGGTCGGTCGCCGCGGGCAGCGAGTCCATGAAGTCTGCGGTCGTGCCATCCTTTGACACGTTTACCCCAACCACCAAGGTGATGTCGCTGCTGACGTCCCTCCAAGCTTGCGTAATCACGTACGCCGAAAGCGAGCTTGTCGCGGACGACCTGAGGCTCTGTCCGTACGATGCAACGTCGTTCAGCATGAACAGCAGCCCCACAAACACGAGCATGGTTGTGAGCGTGAAGAGGAACCCGTTACGCATAAGAGGCCTCCAAAACTGACAAGTAGTATTCCTCATCCTCCGGCGATGTAAACGCCCTTTGGGCGGCGACCACGTCGCCAGTCAGGTTGCGCACGCTTGCCTGAGCAGTGGATTTTTCCTTAACAAGGCCGTTCTTGTACTCGTACGTCGTGACGGTAATGCGCGAAGCAACTGACGAGGGCAGCTTCAGCAGCAGGTTTTGCAGCTCTGCTGACTGCTGGGGCTTTGACATGGCGTCCTTCAGGTCCCCGGACTCGTCGGCAGCTGCCAGGAAGTCGTGGGCCATCTTGCTCAGGTATTCGCTGTTATGGGGCTGCTGTGAGGAATAGTAAAACTGGATGGAAACCATAAATGCTGCCGCCAGGAAAACCGCGAAGAACGCGTCTAACGTAAGGACGAAACCCTTGCTGCTCATGGCAGCCTCCACAATGTAAGACGCAACACAACCATTTCGCCATTCAGGGAGGAATACGAATCCGCCACCACGATACTTGTTGCCGAGACGTCTGGCGGCTCGCCGAACACAGAAACGTTGGTTCCGCCGGCGTCGGTCTTGAACACCCTGACGTGCAGCCCGTATCTTTCCAACCCGAGCAGCGACTTTGACGAGTTTATATTCATTGAGGCAAATGCCGACAGCTTCGCCGAATCAAGCACGTTTGGATGTTTCGCCAGTCCTATTACTGCCACATTGGAAGCGTCCCAATCGTCCGGGTATCCCCCGTAAGACACCAGCTGGTTGGCAGTGGAAAACGCGGCTGCCTCTATGGTTGAGTCCTTCTGCCGCTGCTCTGAATAGGAGAACGCCGACGTCCATGTGATTGCCGCCGACAGCAGTATTGTGGTAAAGATCGCCACGCTGAAAAGCATGTCAATGCCCGAAACCTGCCCCTTCATGTTCATGATATTACCCTCACGAATACCGTGGAGTTGCTGTTGAACACCTCATACGTGGTGTTGTTCAGCTGGAACGGCGTGTCAGAGTAGAGACCGAGATCTATGTACGTCCGGTTTATTCCATTGGTAACCGAACTGTCGAAGTCAATGCTGCCGTTTGTAGTGATTGCATCGTAGTCCGGGAACCAGTACAGCCAGCCAGACCCGTAAGAGACGCGCGCGAAGATGGTATCATCAGCTTCGTCAACCCCGATGATGGTGACGTTCAGGTTTTGGGTTGTTATCCTGTATGGCGTGCTTCCGAGCTCGACCACGTTTCCGACATGCATTCCCGGAATAACGTCAGATACTGATATTATCGTCATGGTCTGGCCGCCGCCCGACTGGAAGTTGACGCCGAACAGGTTGCCGGTCGTGCCCCAGTGTTCGCTTGAATAGAGCGTGCCGCCGGAGTAAACGTAGTCTTGGGAGTAATTGAGCCCGAACCCGGTAAGGTGGGGGTCTTCTTCTATCACGAAGTCAAACGAGCCGTTCTTTAGACCGATCAGGAAGTTGTTGTAGGAGACGTTGCGCTGTTGGTCTGTCATGCTCTGGCAGGGGTCGCTCGTTTGGCAGCCGACATCTTGGTAGGATGCGGAACAGTACACGAGCGGGCTGAAGTTCAGCAGGTAATTGTAAAGGCAACCTTCTCTCACCAGGTAAGCCATTGATGTGTTCCTCGGCGGGTTAAGTTCCAATCGGACTCGCCCGGCTTGGATTGGGCAGAAGACGCTTGAGTTCGAGTGCAGCGACCTGAAAGAGACCTGCACGAAGGTCTTTTCCACAGTCGAGTTTATCAGGCGCGTTCCTTCCACCAGTATCGGCACTGAAAAAGTGGTGTGGAAGCCGTTGCCCGAGCGTTCGGCAAGGTTTACCGCGTCGGCTATCGTGCGGCAGATGCCGTCTGCCTTGAGGCTCAGCCGGAGGTCGGCTGCGCTTTCTGCGCTCGGGTTTACTAGAAAAAGGTAGGTGAAAAGCGAGATCATTATGATGATGCTTACTGTTATGAGTGACTCGATGCTTGCCTGTCCGCGCTTGGTGCAACCCATCACATCACTGGTTAACCGTCTTGAAGTTCCAGACGCCGCTCCAGTTCCCAAGGTTTTGGGCGGCATCCTTTGCCCGCACGCGCCAATAGTGCACCTTGTTCTTTGCCAGCTGCGAAGTCACGTTGTAGGAAATGTTCGTGGTTGTTGTGTTGATTATCATTGACCCGAAGTTGCTGCTATCGTCAAGGTTGATTATGTAGACTATCGGGTTTGAGGGGTCGCTGACCGCGCTCCAGTTCAGCGTAGGCGTCCTTGAAATGCCGGTGGAGCCGTTTGCTGGTGACGTGAGAGTAACTGCCGGCGGTGGGGTGGTGTCTGTCCCGTTAACGTAGAATGCCGAGGAGTTGGAGAGACCGCCAACAGTAGCGGTGGCACTCCACCAGCCGATAGGCGCGTTGGACGCGAACACGTAGCTGCCCGAATACCCGCCGGACGCGTTCGTCGTCTTGGAGTCCGTCTGCTGCAGCGTGCTTGAATTGTCGTAAAACTTGACCGAAACCAATGCATTAGACAGCGGCACGCCGGACGAGTCTACCACTGTTCCAGAGTACGCCAAGGTGTTATTTTGGGTGTAGGAGTTGTTGTTTGTAGAGAAGCTGATCGCTCCTGCCGAGGAAGTGACTGAAACAGTTATTGGAACGATCGTAAGCTCTTGGTCGTTCGAGTCGTCCAGGGCCTGCAGCGTTCCGTAGAACGAGCCCGTAGCTGTGGGAGATACGGACAGGTTTATCGAGTATGAGAGCGTCGAGTTGACCGTGAAGGCAGACTCGTTGACAGACAGCCATGCAGGCCCGGACAGGTTTAGATTGACGGTTATTGTCTGCGAGTCCAAGTTTGTGAACGTTATCACGCGCGAGTCGTTCTGGCTCGGTTGCAGCGAGAACGAGACCGCGCCGGGCGATGCCGACAGTCTCGATGTTCCTATAACAACGTAGCCCGCTTCTGTCATTGAGAACTGTATGGGGTGATAGCCAGACGTGGACGGCAGCTGGCCCTTGACAACCGCCTTTGAGGCCATGGATATTGTGGCGTTTGAGCCATCGCTCAGGAAGAATACCATGGTCACAACCTGGTCGTCTATGTTGGAGTTGTCAAACGAGTAGCCGGAAGGTATGAACACGTTGATGGTTATCCTGGAGCCGGGGCCAAGGGCGTAGACGCGGTCTGCCGCCGACACTATGCTTTCAACCGCCTGCCTTCCCTGCGTGGCTGCGCTCGAGACGCTTGACTGGATGTTGGCAAAGTACAGAATCGGGAATAACACTAGCAGCATCACGGCAAGTATCACCATGTATTCCATTGCCGACTGGCCGCTAGACATGAAACAAGGAAAGAGCCTTGGCGTATTTAAAACTCAGGCGGCAGTTTTGTTTGCGGGTTGCGGTGATGGAAACGCAGTATGGCTACTGCAAACACGCAGGCAAGCGCAACCGCGACCGGAACAGCCAAGTCCTCAAACCGCGCCAAAGCAAGTCCGGTAATGCCCAATGATGTTGCGGTTGCCGGGCTTTCTGAATCGGTTACTTCACCAAGATCAGCATCAATGCCAATCTCGGCGGCGTCCAGCGAGACGTTTGAGCCAGTTTCCTTAACAGAGAACGACACTGTTTGCGACGTTGAGAAGCGGGAGTTGCCGCACTCGATCGCTGTCGAGTATTCCCCGCGCGGCAGCCCGCTGAATACGTGTGCAGTGGTGTTGTTTTGAATATGCATTGGCGACTGGCTGCCCGCGAGTGAAACATAGCACGACTCTGCGTTCCTGACTTTGGCAACCAGCTCGATCGTGGCGCCTTCCCAAAATTCCTGCCTGTTGGATGGCGAGACCACCTCAATGTCCGGTTTCTGCTCCGGGCTGGAATAAGGCTGCATTTGGCCGGGGACGGGCATTGGTTGCTGTTGGCCCGGTTGCTGTTGGCCCGATTGCTGTTGGCCCGATTGCTGTTGGTCCGGTTGCCCTAATGGACTTTCCTCTTCGTCCAGATCAAACGCCACTGCATATGACAGGAAACTCATGTTGTCTCCATTCCGTTCCAAAGTCCCGTCGCTTTCAGTGAAATCGACGCTCACCCATGCAGACTCGTTGTCTGGAGAGCAGCCATCAGGTGAAAGCGTGCAGCGATACAACGTCACCCCATAACCCTCGCGCAGGGGGTGGGCAAAGGTGATGTTTGACAGGTGCGGCCCGCCATGACTGAAAGAAACAAAGTCGATGATGGAATGGTTCCACAAGCCCGGCTGGTTGGCCAGCAGGGAAGCGTTGAGTTGCACAACTGCTGGAAGTTCCAGCACGTAGACATCTGAACCGGGCGACTGGGCAAACGCGCTGGCGTTAGGCAGTACCAGTATCGAATCACCCAAGTGCTGTCCTGCCTTTAACGTTATTGTTTCCCTTGCCCTCATCTCGCTCGATGATGCTGACAGCAGCGATTCTGCACTGAACGCCTGTTCCACGTCAAGCCCGGCTATTCCATCACTTAGGCAGGTTATCTCGCGGGCCTCATTTGGCGTGAGCGCAAAGTTGAAGATGCACGGGTCCCAGCCAGTGGCATCCAGAGTGGAGTTTGAAGGATTGTAGAAACCCAGTACTTTTTCAAGAGTGAATGACGCGTTCGCAGTTCTCGGGAATGATTCTGATAGGGAAACAACAACCGCGCCACGCATGCGCGCAGTCTGGTCGAAAAGCAACACGCTTCCCTTTAGCGCAGCCACTCCACCATCTGCGTGCGCAACTTGAATACCAAAGTCCAGAAGCCCGGGCTTTGTTACATTCCCGGTTGGAATAGCAATAGCAACCGTCTCGTTTGCAGTTATCTGCTGGAAAAATGCGCTGGCCGCGGCAGTCACGGGCGACACGGCCAGCCGGACGTCACGAGCTACCTCCCCACCAGAGTTCCTAATGACGATGGTAGCATTTTCTGCAAAGGCAGTCGCCGAAACGAGCTCGAACCTTGCAGCGTGATGAGCCTCTGAGACGTTTGCCCTAATTATAGACTGGCTGAATGCCAAATAGTCTGCAAGGATGACGGCCTTGTAGTAGTTGATCCTGTGGGTGTTGCTGCCTTGCGATATCACCGGACGATGCCTGAAGTGGACGACCCCATCTCGACCGACTAGAATCGCAGGGTCAACAGTCAGGTTGCACCCGTCTCGGCAGGCAGAAACCTCCAATTCATGCATCGAGTTGTCATTGTACGAGACGTTGCCGAGTGACAGCCAGCCTCCGCTTTGCGGGTCGAGCACCTCAATTACGACGGTGTTGAAGTCGTTGATCGAGATGTTGAACGACAACCCCATCTTGCGCATCGTCTTGCCGGAGAATTGGCTGCTTGGTGTTGCATCGTAGTACGCCAACTCTTGGTCGCCTTCAAACAATGGCCCCGCAGCCAGCAGTGCTTCTGTTGACGATTCGAGCGGCACTTCCAGCAGGTCGTTCGCAAGCCCTTGATCAGCGCCGGAAAAATAGACAAATACCAGCCCACCAACCGACGCGAAGAAGAACCTGCCTGCGTAGGAGTTGTTTGACGGCAGCGACCTGCCAACCGAGTCGGCAGCCCTGAACGATGGTGGCTCAACACTAGTAGTTCTGCACCACGCAGCAAGCTGTGAGAGCGTCTCGTTGGACGGCGCGAGCTCGTGGATCCCATAACCAGTGATTATGGGCGCGCGGCACTCCAATGAG
>JACOVT010000031.1 GCA_016177165.1 Microcaldota archaeon | reverse complement strand
CGGCGATGTGGGCGATGTCCGCCATTAGAAAGGCGCCGCACTCGTCAGCAATCTCCCGGAACGCTTTGAAGTCTATAGTGCGCGGGTATGCCGTATAGCCGCAGACTATCAGCTTTGGTTTTTCCTCCATCGCCTGTTTCCTTATCTTGTCATAATCTAGCATCTGGGTCTGCTGGTCAACGCCGTAGGAACAGACGCGGTAGAACTTGCCCGAGAAGTTGACTGGGGATCCGTGGGTGAGGTGGCCGCCCATGTCAAGCCGCATGCCCATCAGCTTGTCGCCCGGTTCAAGGAAGGCGAAGTAGGCTGCCATGTTGGCAACAGCGCCTGTGAGGGGCTGCACGTTGGCGTGCTGCGCCCTGAACAGGAACTTGCAGCGCTCGATCGCGAGCGTCTCTACCTCATCCACGACCGAGTTGCCGGCATAATAGCGTTTTCCGGGATAGCCTTCGGAATACTTGTTTGAGAGGACCGATCCCATGGCTTCCAGTACTGCGGGTGATGTGTAGTTCTCGCTGGCTATCAGGTCAAGGCAGTTTTGCTGGCGCGCAAGCTCTCCGCGCAGGTGCGAGTAAACGAGAGGATCTGTTTTCTCCAATGCGCTTGTTGGCCTGACTATCGCTAACGCTTCCTGCATTGTATCACTAACTCGGTTATGGGTAGTTAATCGGGACACGTTTAAGTGTCTTATTTCACGATACTAAACAACACAAATCGTGATAGTTTCTAGACGCGTTCCACTTTGATGCCGGCGCGTTGTAGCATGTCCAAACCTTCGGCGCTCCTGTATGCCGACCGGTAGTAGACCTTGCTCGAGCCCGAGTTGATTATCATCTTGGCGCATAGTTGGCAGGGAATGCCTGTCACGAACACCACCTTTCCGGGGTCGTCGTGCTTTACCTTGATGAGCGCGTTCATCTCGGCGTGCACGCAGCCGCATTTGCCCTCCTCGCCGGAGCAGTCATCGTGGGGAAACCCTCTAGCAGTGCCGTTATAACCGAGCGCGTACACTTGTGTCATGTCGGACGCGGCGACCACGCAGCCGTACTGCATCCGCTTGCAGGTCGCGCGGCGCGTCAGCGACATCGCCAGTTCCATATATATTGACTCGAGGCTTGGCCGCTCCATGCGGTTGGTACGCGGTGGCGCTTTAACTGGTTTACTTCACGTTTCGCGAGTCGTGAAAGAAATCAGGTCCGCTGCGCCCATCGCAGGCGCAGCGGTTGGCTCTTGTTCTTCATTGTTGTTCGGAGGGGGGACTGGGCGCGCGTGGGTCTAGTGCCCAGTATAGGACTTTTTTTCCAGCACGGCCTTTTGATAGCAAGCCCGTTCGGTACAACGCGTTCAACCTTGCAGAAGCCGCGTTTTTCCCCTTGTAGCCGAAATGGCCTTGCGCCTCTTCGGCATCCACTCTCTTTTGCTCCCGCACGAATGCAAGGAGCTCAGCGTCAACCGTTGAGATTAGGGGTTCTTCTGCGCGTTGATGTGTTGACTGTGTCGCTCGGAGCAGGGCTTCGATTGACTCAAGTTTTTCCAGCAGCCTCTTGTTGGTCTCGTTGGCTAGTTGCCGTTCCCGAGCCAGTCGGTATAGCATGACGCCAATTGTTGCAGAGTCGCCGAACTGTTGCTTGTCGTACTTGACATCGAAGACGAGGCTCTCGAGCTCTCTGTCTAACTGTTTGCTGTTTCCGGGGAGTGTTTCTCTCATGACCGACCCACGATTGTATCATGATACTATCATGATATTTAAACCTATCGTCACGTGGGCAGAGAACAAGGCGTTTGTACCAGTTACTCTCGCATGGTATAAAAACCCGTCCGATAGTGGCGTTATTTTTAAGCGCAGAGTGCCAGATAATTGCATGCCCGTTGACCCGCGGCGCACGCTGATGACGCTAGGCTACGAGGTTGACAAGCGCGGCAACGTGCGCGAGTCACCCAACCAGCTTGCGCTCCTCTCGATAGAGGATACCGAAGAAGGCGGCGTGCTGCGCGTCCACGGCACCACAAACTCGTTCTTCTACGGCGGGGACCCACTGCTCGCCCAAATGAACCTGTCATTCCCAGTAAAGGTCACGCGCAGGTACGTTTATTTCAAGGGCAGGGAAGACGATTATCGCATCACCATGGAAGAGTTCGCCGCAAGCCTCTCGCAAGCCCTCATGCTCTACAACCAGATGCAAAAGACCCAAGTGGGCGGCTGAAGGGAGCAAGCTTATGGAACTTACAAAACTAGTCGAGGGCCTACCATCGGTCAGCGCTACACGTCCCTATTTCAATCACGCTGTCGAGTTCAAACGCCCCACAACAACTGAAGAGCGCGCACGCATGCTGGAAAGCGTCGGGCTCAACGTCTTCATGTTCCCGGCCGAACTCGTGTCAGGCTGCGACCTGCTGTCAGACTCTGGAACGACCACAATGACCAACAAGCAGTGGGCCTCCCTCCACGAGGGAGACGTCTCGTACGGTTCCAACCGCGGCTACTACCTGCTCGCCAGACAGGTGCGCGAGACTTTCGGGCCGGAGTTTTTCACCGAGCACGCCGCGCCCCCGAACGCGTTCCTATTTCACCAAGGCCGACCTGCAGAAAGCGCGCTTTTCACAGCCATCGGCCGGCTAGGCCGCAACCTTACCATTCCGAGCAACGGCCACTTCGACACCACGCAAGCAAACATAGAGGCCAACGGGATGCGCGCCCTAAGCCTGTTTTCGCCAGACCTCAACGGCGGCTCGGACTCGCGCTTCAAGGGGGACATGGATGTTGACGCGCTCAAAAAGCTGCTCCAAGCCTCCGCAGCCAACGTGCCGCTCGTGTTCATCACGATCACCAACAACACTGGATGGGGCCAGCCGGTCTCAATGCAAAACATGCGAGAAGCAGCAGAGCTTGCCCACCACCACGGCATTCCGCTATTCTTTGACGCCTGCCGCTTTGCGGAAAACGCCTGGTTCATCAAGCAGCACGAGAGCGGTTACGGCAAGAAAAGCATTTCCGAGATCGTGCGGGAAATGTTCTCGCACGCGGACGGGTTCACGATCAGCTTCAAGAAAGACGGCCTCGCCAACATGGGCGGCGGCCTGTTTTTGCGGCGGAACGGCCTGTTCTTCAAGAAATACCCGGCCGTTCCGGACGAGCTCATCGGCTCGCAGATACTCAAGGAAGGAAACCCCACATACGGCGGCATTTCGGGCAGGGACATAATGACAATAGTGGAAGGCCTAAAAACCGCCACCCGTGAGGAATACTTGGCACACCGTATAGGCCAGGTGCGCCAGTTCGGCGAAAGAATGCTCGGGGAAAAGCTCCCGGTAGTCACGCCATTCGGCGGGCACGCCGTCTACCTTGACGTGAACAAGTTCTTTGATGGAACAAAGATGCGGCCAGATGACTTTGGGGGCATTTCACTAACGGCCCTCCTCCTTGCGGCGTACGGCCACCGCGCCTGCGAGCTGGGCTATTTCGCTTTTGGCAAGCACGACCCCAAAACCGGCAAGGAGAGTTTTCCGCCAAACAACTTCGTGCGGTTCGCCGTCCCGCGCCTGCGCTACGAGCAGCAGGACCTCGAGTCAGTCTCCGAAGCAGTGAAGGCTCTGCATGAAAGCCGCGACAAGATCCCGCCGGTTAAGGCCACCTACGGCCGCGACTTACCGCTCAGGCATTTCAAGGCGCGGTTCGAGTTCGCCGCCCGCTAGCGGCTAGCGCATAGATTTTAGTACCTTTATAACGCGGTCATTTATGTCCGGAGTTGCGACGTCCACCCTGACGAGCCCGGGATATTTGCGCACCACGAGCTGGTTCTTACGGAACGCGTCGTAAACGCGTTTGGAATTGCCGACGATCGTGTTGAAGTTACCTTGCGAGTCAGTGAGATTGGCGTCTGCGCACTCGCTTTTGATGCGCTCGCGTTCCATTTTTACTTTCCAAAAAGCGCCAATCATATCCTTGCGGTACTTGGTGACGCACAGTTCCAGCGCCTTTTGGGCGAGCGCTGTTGCAGTAAACGGGAGCATCGCTTTCTCCAAAGCACTCGCCAGATCGGGATGTGCTATCGCGATGCCGGCTCGCGCGCCCGCGACTCCCCACTTGGATGCCGAGCGCGTGACGAGCATGTTTGGATGCTTGTTGACTAGCCGGGTCGCTGACGGCTCGTCCGAGTAGCTGATATAGGCCTCGTCACAAATGACAAGGCTGTCCGGGTTCTTGCCGCACAGGTCGGCGACCAGCCCCCTCGGGGCAACGAGGCCGTCCGGGTTGTTCGGGTTGCAGACAATGAAGACGCGGGCCTTGCTCTTTCCGAGTGTATCAAAGCCACTGGCTCCGACTATACGCGCGCCGCTCCTGGCTGCTATGCGGTCAAACTGGCTGTAGTACGGATCTATCAAGCGTATTGCGTAGCCCCGTCCGGTGACTATGCGCACTGCGGTGTCGAGCAGCTCAATGCTGCCGCCACCTATCACAACATTCTTGGAGCTGGCGCCCACGAACCTTCCAACCTTAGCTTTCAATTCTTTCGTGGGTGAATAAGGATACCAGTTTATCGACTCGTGATCGATCGACTCTCTCAACTCTTCCACGAACGCGTTGTTCGGGAAGTAATGGCTGGTATTCCAGTCCAGCGCAGTGAAGCCCGCCGGATCAGGAATAATAGGATAACTCTTAAGCGACAATACTTGCTTGCGCACTAGCATACTGTTAAAATGCCCGCCGGCCATTTTAAACAAGCATGGGCCCATAGTCTAGGCACTTTTTCTTTCCTGCGCCAGGTCTGTGAAAAGAAAACCTGCGCTAAAAGAAAATGTGGGACACTGGATAGGATGTAACCCTCCGAAGGTTATGACCCGGGTTCGAATCCCGGTGGGTCCGCTATGCACGCTGTGACGAGACCCCCGTAGTTTGCTCCCACAGCTCGCAAACTCCCGGTGGGTCCGTTTAAAAAGAAAGATTTGGTCTTATGGTGTTCCGCGTGAACAAGCAGCTCGCGAAAGGCAAGTACAAGCTTTGCGAGGTAGTGAGCGGACTTGAAAAGTCTGGGGTGCTGCGCAAGCTGTTCGGACGCTCGCTGGCGCGGGCGTTGCGCAACACCATCGTCGAGGTCAATGACGACGACTGGGTGATGTTCATCGACGAGCGCAGAAAACTGATCAGCATCAGCAGAAATCACCTGCGCAACGAGGACGAGCGGACGCTCTACCTCGACTTTCTACACGAGCTCGTCCACATAAAGCAGCTGGCTGACGGCCGCAGGCTGTTCTACCAACCTTTATCATACGTAGACTGGCCTACCGAGATTGAGGCCTACCGCTACACTGTTCAAGAAGCGCGCTCGCTGCGCATGAGCAAGAAAGAGATAGAAGGCTACCTTTCTGTCCCCTGGGTTACCAAGTCAGAGCTCAGGCGCCTAGCCCGCGCCGTGATGTAAGTTTATAAGAGTCCCCGCAGTATCACGGGCGTGGAAGCCCTGTTTCTGGCAGTATCAGCCACGTTTATTGTCAGCCTTGTGTCATTCGCCGGCGCGTTGACGCTTTCGCTGCGCCGCGAGCTGGTAGACCGCGCACTAAAGGGACTGGTGAGCTTTGCCAGCGGCGCCCTCATAGGGGTGGCGTTCTTTGACCTGATGCCAGAGGCGCTGGATGATCTCGGAAAGGACATGTTTGCGCCAGTGCTGCTGGGCATCATAGTATTCTTCCTAGTCGAGCGGTTCCTGCACTGGCACCACCACCATTCGGGCCACAAGAAGAGGCAGAGCGAGTGCGCCCCGGTAGCTTACCTCAACCTGGTCGGCGACAGCGTGCACAACTTCATTGACGGCATGCTGATCGCAGCCAGCTTTATCACCTCGCCCGCGCTGGGAGTTATCGCAACCATCGCAGTAATGCTCCACGAGATACCGCAGGAAATAGGCGATTTCGGAATACTGTTGTATGCCGGCATGAAGCCGCGCCGTGCGTTGGCGTTCAACTTCCTCTCGGCACTCACGGCGGTCGCAGGAGCGCTGGTGCCATTCATCATCCCAGCGGTTGGCGCGGCTGCCCCGTTCCTCATAGCCTTCACTGCAGGCAGTTTCCTCTACATAGCCGTCGCTGACCTGATCCCGGAGCTGCACAAGGAGACCAACGTCACACGCTCGTTGTGGCACGTTTCGTTGTTCCTTGCAGGAATAGCGCTGATGCGCGTTCTACAACCCGCATAACTATTTTAAGCGAGTTTCCGTTTCATTTTCATGGATTTCGTGGGCGAGTCCAAGGAACAGCTCGACGTTTTGGAAGACGGCGGCAACCTGTTCATAGGGCGCAAGAAAAGCGTGCACCGCGAGTTCGGCCGCGAAGGCGCGCTGCTGATTGGAAGGTCAGCAGACGCTGCAGGTGTCGGAAAGCACGTTTTCCTAGACTCGATTTCGCCGCACGTGGTTTTCATATGCGGTTCTCGCGGAACGGGCAAGAGCTTCTCTGCCGGCGTCATTGCAGAAGAGCTCGTTCTCCGCAACCCCAACGTTGCCTGCATAGTGGTCGACCCGGTAGGCATATTCTGGAGCCTCAGATACCCCAACAAGGAGGACGCCGAGCTCCGGAAACTTGAGGAGTGGGGCCTCGATCCCAGCGGCATCGAGAAGACCTCAGTCTTCATACCGGAAGGCCAGCGCACGCGCGTCCCAAAGGAGACGTTCGACCGCACATTCTCGCTGCGCGCCTCTGAACTAACCGTGGATGACTGGTGCCTCACTTTCGGCATTGACCGGTTCTCGCCGATAGGGCTCCTGCTCGACAAGGTCGTCGAGAAAACACGCGAAAGGAGGAAAAACTACGGGCTGGAGGACATGCTCTACACGATCGAGAAGGACAAGGACTTTTCCTCGCGCGAGCGCGGGTTCAAGCAGGACACCCGTCGTGCGTTGGCCTCGCGCTTGGACGCTGCGCGCAGCTGGGGAGTCCTCTCGCGCGACGGCACGCCGCTGGCAGAAGTCTGCAAGCCCGGGTTTGTATCAGTCATGGACATCTCGTTCTTGGAGGAGAACGTCGCCTCCCTCGTCATTGGAATGTTGGCCCGCAAGATACTGGCCGCTCGCAAACTGGTGACGCGCAAGGAGGCCGCAGGATCTGCCGAGGAAGAGAAAGACGTTGAAGAGGTGCTGGACGTCGATATACCGCCGACTTGGCTGATAATTGACGAGGCCCATACGCTTATACCTTCAGGGGGCAGGAAAACGGCCGCGACAGACGCGCTGATAGAATACGTAAAACAGGGAAGGCGCCCGGGCTGCAGCCTCGTGTTCGCCACCCAGCAGCCCTCTGCCATTGATTCACGCGTGATGTCGCAGCTCGACCTGATCCTCTGCCACAAGCTGGTGTTCGACGAGGACCTGCACGCTGTAATGAAGCGCATGCCGACGCTCGTCCCGCCGGAGTATGAGAAGTCGCGCTTCCTCAAGACGCTCCCCATAGGAATAGCGCTGGTCGGCGACAGGAGCGAGTCCACGTCGCGGGCATTCTGCTTGGAGGTGCGGCCACGCTACTCGCAGCACGAGGGAAGAGAAGCAGTGATGGATATAGGGGCGAAAGCCAGTCCCGAGAAAGTGGTCTCGCTCGCTACTTCGCTGGTTTACAAGAAGCTTCAGACCGCACCGATGTCTCTCGTGCGCGTGGAAGAGGCCTGCGATGCCCTCTCCTCACGCTACAAGGTAAAAGTAGACACGAGCGCCGTGCTGAAGGCGCTGCAGGCGCATGGTTGCGTGATCGACGACGGAACTGTTGTCTCGCTGCCCGGCGTAGTAGGCCGCGGTGAAGAAAATGAGGGACAAGTAAATTCCATAGTTGCTCAAGCTCCTGCTTTGCGAGTAACCGAGAGCGAGGCCCGCAGGCTCGCAGAAAAGATGCGCCAGCGAAAATCTCTTGGTTTGTTCGGCGCTGAGGAAACTGTCAGCGAGGTCCGGCTGGTGCGCGAGCCGCTTTATCGCGTCTCGTTCAACCTGCCGCTGCAGCGCGGCTTCAAGGAACTCTACTGCTACTGCGACGAGAACGGCGAACTGTACTACTGGGAAAAAGGATTACGCCGCACGACAGGCCTGGCTGCTCTCGAAGGATTTGATGAGCGCCGCTTACGCGTGCTGAAAGCATTACGCAAGCCAGCCGACGTCCGCACGCTGGCAAAACATACCTCCCTGACGGCGCAAGGTTTGGCGCGCATACTCGCCGACCTTGGTGAGGCCGGCCTGATCGAGGAACAAAAGAAAGGCGTTTACCGCGCGCGCAAGCTGGACGTGCCAGACACGCTGGATGAAAAGCGCTTCCTGCTAGATGACTTTGCAAAGTTCGAGCCTTTCGAGTCCGGCAAGGGCGATCCTGCGCGAGGAAAGAGCGGGTACGAGCGCTACCATTCCATCCCGAAACTGTACGGCGGCCGGCCCCAGAAAGTGGAGAAAGTGCTGCGGCCAGTCTGGCGCGTCACTTTCGCCGGCGCGAAAGGCGACCGGGTAGAGATGATCGAGGCGATCTGATGAGCGAGTTTGAGGGAAAAGTTGTGCTTGTTACTGGCGGCGGTTCGGGAATCGGGCGCGCCACAGCGATCGCGTTCGCGCAGGAAGGAGCAAAAGTCAGCATCCTCGACGTTGACAAGAAGGGAGCCGAGGAAACAAGAAAACTTACGTCAGCCGGCTTGGTAGTTGTTGGTGACGTTTCCAAGAGTGCTGACTGCAAGCGCGCCGTGAGCGAAGTCGTGAAGACCTTCAAGCGACTCGACATTCTGGTGAACAACGCAGGCGTGGAGTGCCAATTCACGCCAGTAGAAAAGGCAAGCGAGGAAGACTGGAACCGCGTCATGGGTATCGACTTGACTGGTGTTTTCCTGATGAGCAAGCACGCCATACCCCACTTGAGTGATGGCGGCGCGATTGTCAACCTTTCGTCAAGCTTGGGCTTCCAACCCTCTGAACAGCTGGCGCCCTACTGCGCGGCAAAAGCAGGAGTGATCATGCTCACGCGAGTGATGGCACTAGAACTAGCGCCAAGGATTCGCGTCAACTGCATCTGCCCAGGCCCGATCGACACGCCGTTGTTGCGCAGGTTCACCACGCCCAAAGAATTGGGTCGGATTACCGCAAGCCAACCCCTACGCCGGCTTGGAAAACCAGAAGAAGTAGCCGATGCCATCCTGTTCCTTTGCAGCAGGCGCGCCTCTTACATCACTGGCGCGGTGCTGAGCGTCGGCGCCCAGATATAGGTTTGCTGGCTAGTTATCGGACTTGAAGAAGAGTTACTAGGTCTTCTGTTTTCAATACTTTTATCAAGCTCTGTTTTTCAAAGTCTTTGTCGTTGGACCATACCACTGAATCTTCAAGGCCCAGAGCAGTCGCCACGTAGAGCACGTCCTCTGGGTCTACATGTTCCATTGCTTGTTTTGCCTTTACTAGGTTATTCTTGATTTCTTCATCAGGCACTAGCTTAATGTGCCTTAGTAATGCTTCAAGCAGCTTGTAGAAATCGGCTTCTGTTATACCAGACTTTTTTAGAATCAATTCCTCGTACTTGCGTATGCTGTGTAGCGCGGATTCTGGAAAATAAAGATCCAAGTCCGCCCAGACTATTATTTGTCTTGTAGTAGAATCTCTTATCAGGGCTGATATAAACACGTTTGAGTCTAGAACTATTCTCATGGCTTCTCGAGTTCTCTCAGAGCGTCTTTGCTTATTATGCTTGCTATGTCCTTTGCGTCTTTTTTTGTTAACCTGCTTTTATGCGCGATCCTATCAAGCAGCTCTAGATCAGTCACCTTTTGTTCAATTGTGCGTCGAGCCACCTCACTCCACTTTATTTCTGAGTGCTTTTTCATTTTTTCGTGCAGCTCTTCAGTTATTGCTAGCGTCAAGTTTGGCATCTAATCACCAACGTGATGTATGTGAATTCACATATATAAGTGTTTCTAGGGCGCCATCCTTGACCGGTCTCGCGGGAAGAGGATGGTTTCGCGCACGTTGGGCAGGTTGAGCATTTGCTGGACGAGGCGGTCGATGCCCAGCCCGAAGCCGCCGTGCGGCGGCATGCCATAACGGAACGCCTCCAAGTAGTGGTTGAAGGCTTCTGGGCGCAGGCCCTTCTCGTGCAGGCTCTTTATCAGCGCGTCGTACCTGTGCTCCCTCTGGCCTCCTGAGGCCATTTCCATTCCCTTGAATTCCAGGTCGAAGGAGCGGGTCTCAAAAGGGTTTTCGGCCCGCATCAAGTAGAAGGGCCTCACGCTTGTCGGATACCTTGTAAGGAAATAGAGCTCCTGTCCGCTCTCGCTCATCAGCTTGCCAAAGAGTTTTTCGTTCTCGGTGTCCATGTCCCCCTCGGGTGTGAGTTTGCCATTGACTTTCTCGAGCATGGTTCCCGCGTCTTCCACGCGAATGCGCGGGAACGGCGTTTTGGGAACCCGTACCTCCACTCTGAGAAGTTCTAGCTCTTCCTTGGCCCGCTTTCTCACTTCTGAAAATGCGAAAGATATGGCTTTTTCGAGCGCCTGCATCACATCTTCTTCCGAGTTGATGAATGACATCTCGGCGTCAAACCCGTAAAACTCGGAGAGGTGGCGGATCGTGTCGCTAGCCTCTGCGCGGAACAGCGGGCCGAACTCGTACACCCTTTCGAGCCCTGCGGCCATCAGCGTCTGCTTGTATAATTGGGGG
>JACOVT010000030.1 GCA_016177165.1 Microcaldota archaeon | reverse complement strand
GTCTGGTTGGCCGACTGGCATTCCTTCCTGAACAACAAGCTCGAGGGAAACTGGGAAAAGATCCGAACTGCTGCAAGGTACTACAAGGAGGCATTCGAGTTCTTCTGTCCAAAGAGCAAAGTGCTTCTTGCCAATGACGTTTACCACAACAATGACGAGTTCTGGAGGGACGTGCTCACATTCTCAAAGCACATGACGCTCGCCCGCGCAATGCGGACGCTCACCATTCTGGGAAGAACAGAAAAAGACAACCTCCAGCTAGCGCATTTCTTTTACTCGCCAATGCAGGCCGTCGACATCAAGCTGCTGGACGCGCGCGTCCCTCATGGTGGGATGGACCAGCGCAAGATCCACGTGCTCGCGCGTGAAGTCTTTCCAAAGCTGGGCTGGTTCACGCCAGTGCCGATACACCATCACCTGATGCCCGGCCTCATGCCTCCCATTAGGGCGGAGGGCGCAAAAGAGGAGGACGTGCGCATAGCCAGCAAGATGTCCAAGTCCAAACCAGATACCTGCATTTTTATCCACGACTCGCCAGCGGAAATCCGCCGTAAGTTGGGCGGCGCGTGGTGCCCTGAACGAGTTATCGAAGGCAACCCGGTAATAGAGATAGCTCGCTACCTACTTTTCCACGAGAATGACGAGCTGAAAGTTGAAAGGAAAAAAGAACATGGAGGGAACCTGTCGTTTGGTTCCCCCGAAGAGCTCGAGCGCACGTTTGCATCAGGCAAGCTTCACCCGGCCGACTTGAAGGCGGCTGTCGTAGAATCGCTTTCGGAGGTCTTGCGCCCTGTCAGGGAGCACTTTGAGAAGCCCGCGCACGCACGCCTGTTGGAAGTCTACAAGGAAGCCAAGATCACGCGCTAGCCTTTCTTGGCGGGTTGGAGCTCCCCCAGCGCGCGCCTAATAGAATCAAGCTGGGCTTGAAGCCGGCTCATGCCTACCGTCGCGTCGGCGAGTTGCTGCTGGAAGCGAAAATCACCCATCAAGGGGGCGGACTCTGCACGTTTGGTTTTTAGTTCGCGTTCTAGGCGCATCGATTCCAAGGCAAGCGCGGCAAGCGTACCGGTTCTTGTTTTCTTCCTAAGCAATTCCAAGGTGGCCTCTGTAGCGCCCGCGCCGTGGGCTTCAATAACTCGGGCGCTTGAACGCAAAAGTCGGGGGTTTGCGCTAAGCGTTCCTCTTGGCAGTCCCAGTCTTTCCTCTCGCAGTTCCAGAAATCGCCTCGCCTGTTCGGAAATTGTCCTACCGGCGCCCGCGGTGCTGGCGTCAACGCCCGCAACACGGAGCAGGCGGCGCCTTGAAGGTATCACACCAAGTTGGTGGGAACCAATCTACTTATTAGTAGCACTATTGGATGCTAATCCGCGTTCGATATCGAGAGCCGGTTGCCTTCAGAGTCTTGGAACTCGGCCACGCGAACTGTTGGGGTCTCTCGCGAGGGCACGCGGTAGAACCGCACGCCCCTCCTTTTTAGTTCCTCGTACGCGGAGTCGACGTCGTCGGCGTGGAAAACTATGATCGGCGAGTCTTTGGGACGCTCGCTTGACTTGGCTCCCAAGTGCAGGGATATCTTGAAGTTCTTGCCACCAACTTGCGAGAAGTGGGGCGATTCGTTAAGGAGGGGGAGGCCCAATACCTGGGTGTAGAACTTGATGGCGCGCTTCATGTCTGAAACCCAAACTAGGACGTGGTGCGGGTAGATCATTTCATCGCTCCTCTCTAAGTTTTGCGAGCGCGGCCTCAATACTCCTCATCTCGGCTCGCGGGTCGCGCTCTGACTCTGTTCGCCTTGCCTCAATGTGCTCTCCAAATCTGGATTGGGTGCCGGGTCGTGCGAGCTGTTCACGCAGAGCTGCTCGCCTCTCTTCGAGGGCTAAAACAAACTTCTCTCGCAATGCGCGGGACGCACTACTAACCTGGTTTGGTGGTGCGGCACGCTGGCGAGCCAGCCTGAGCTTGATAGCTGCAAGCAAAACGTTACCGTTGCGGCTCAGCAAGCCCGGAACTTCTAACCCGCGTTCTATTTCTTCCAGACCACTCATGGCTAGCGTCGAGGTACGCCGCAGCTCTTCCATGCGTTCCCTTACTTTTTCCCAAAAGTTGGCGCGCTCCACTCCTGAAATTGGGCGGCCGGGAAGGTAGCCTTCTTCATAGAGTGCGCGGAGGCGTTCGTCATGAACCACTAGTTGCTCGTCTAAGCCTTCAGCGCGGGCCTTTTCAGCAAGCGCCCTGCGAATGCGCTCTGCAGCAGTAAGCAACGGCACCATCCAGTTTGGAAGGCTTTGAATTTATAGGCTAGCGAACCACGCGCCGACGCGGGCGCGGGTGCAGCTGCTCCTTCCTCTGCATGAGCCCGATGCCAACGCGGGCTTCCTTGAAACCGTGACGCATGGCCAGAGCCAATCCACGCGCCCTTTCAACAGCATTTAGCAGGTGCGAGCGTCAGCGGTTTTTGCCGCCCTCAATTTTCTTAGCCTTCTATTGTCAAAGATCGGCGCAAACCCACCTTCCGCAGTCTCGCCGGTCGTAAGTCCAGCTCCAATCAGCTTTGCTTGCACATCAGTGAAAGCCAAACCTAACCTTTGCATCGCATCTCTATTCTTAATTTCTTCGCCGGGCCTGATCACCCCCAAGTTGACGAGCCACCCTCCAAAATAGCCAGAAACCGGCTGCCTCATTGCCAGTTCGTCGAGAACCGACCTTAGCTGGTTTAACCTGCCCACCGCAGCTTGCGTAGGCGCGAGTGCCTCCTTACCGGTAGCTAACGAACTTCCAACATCCCTAGAAAAGCGAACAGCCGACGTTACAACGTCTTCCGGACGCTTTCCCCTAAAACCAAGCTGGCGCAGCTGTTCCACGATATCGGGGGTGATGACAAGCCCTTTTAATGGTCCCGTCCGTCTGCCCACAAGTTATTGGTGACAAAAGGGTTATATTAGGGTTCGCCCTTTTTTACAAGGGACGCGTTTGGTAATAGAATAGCCCGCAGGCATGTGCGCGCCAGTTTCCGCGAAGGCGGCGTAGGCGCGAATGGTGAAAGGCATGCAGGCGCAAGAAGCACTCACGACGTTGCAGGGCAAGGGTTTTCTAGTCACCCCGGGGGCAGCCAAGCTTATTCTAGAGTCGCAGAACCCGGCAGAGCTCGTCACCATCATAGAGGCCAACTGCAACCAAAAGTGGTTCGTGGAACCACGCGACCTGCTTCCTAAAGAGGAGGCAAAGCTGGCCCAAGTTGTTGAGCGAGCCGATGTGGTCGTCGAGCACACCGACTTCAAGCCGCTCGCCAAGGAGTACGACTCGCAGGTCAGGGTGTTGATGAACGTCGACCATGAGGAATCTGCCAGCACAGGCACTCTTGAGGACTTTGTTGACTACTTCAAAAACCGCTATGAGGATATCAGCCTCTTGCTGCGCGGTCGGGGCGAGAACTCGATAGTCCCGATAAACGAGCTGGCCCGCAGGCGGGGCCAGAGCGTTGCCGTGATTGGAATGGTCAATGACAAGCGGCAGACAAAGAACGGCCACCTGCTCGTGGAGGTCGAGGACCCCACCGGAAAGCTCACCGCACTAGTCATGAAGACAAACGAAGCACTGATAAAGTCGGCATCGTGGCTTGTCAACGACGAGGTAGTCCTCTTGGACGGAAAGCTTAGCAAGGACCTCTTCATAATAAACAAGATAACAGAGCCCGACGTGCCTCTGCGCGAGATGAAGACGACCGAGGACAGGGTATGCTTCGCGTTCCTTTCCGACATACACGTCGGCAGCAAGCTGTTCATGCGAAAGAACTTCGAGTACTTGATAGAATGGCTGCACGGGAAGCACGGCAACGAAAGGGAGCGCGAGCTGGCTGGACGGATCAAGTACATATCGCTGGCCGGCGACCTGTGCGATGGGATCGGCGTCTACCCTTCACAGGAAAACGAGCTCGAGATCACAGACATCTACAAGCAGTACGAGGCGCTCGAGAACTACATCATCCAGTTTCCAGACTACATACACGTGGTGGTGGCGCCCGGCGACCACGACGCGGTCAAACACGCAGACCCGCAGCCAAAACTGCCCAAGGAACTGGTCCCAAACCTATACGGCAGGGACAACGTTTCGATCGTCTCAAGCCCGGCAATGGTGGAACTCCACGGGCTCAAGGAGCTCGTTTACCACGGCACGAGTTACATAGACTTCATGTCTACAATCCCCGGCGTGTCTGCAGAGCACGGCGGGCTGATAATGAAAGAGATGCTGAAAAAGAGGCACATACACCCGATATACGGCGGAAAGCCGATCACTCCGGAAAAGAAGGACTCCCTCGTCATGCGCGAGGTTCCGGACATATTCCACACCGGCGAGTCGCACTGCTTTGCAAGCGACTTCTACAGGGGGACCTACCTCGTGAACGGCGGCACCTGGCAGGACCTGACCGATTACATAGTAATGCAGGGATTCAAGGCAACGCCATGCATACTGCCAGTGTTCGACGCGCACAGGGGAAAGGCTACCGCAATACACTTTGACGGCGTGGTGCAGTCATCCAAGCTGCTGACGGCTGGTGGTGGTTGAGAAATGAACGCGGAGGAAACAATAACAGTAGCCCAACCGGCTGCCGCGCCAGTGGAACTGCCGTGGGAAGTGCTGGAACTCGACTCCTACTTCAAAAGGCTGGATGAATTGACGTCAGCCGCATACGGCATTGCCGAGAAATGCCGTTCAAGGGGGCTGGATGTCGAGACGAAGGTGGAAATACCGCTCGCAGCAGACATCGCTGCCCGCGTCGAAGGGACCGTGGGGCCTGTCGGTGTCGCCACGCGTATACGCGAACTGTTGACCGAAAACAAAGGGAACAGGGACGCGATGGTGCTGCAGCTGGTGAAGGAAATAATAGACGGCAGGTTCGGCTACTTTGACTCAAAGGAGGAAACAATCAGCCAGTGCATAAGGACTTCGCTCGCTATCTGGACAGAAGGAATACTGGCGGCAAGCACCGAGGGCTTCACCAGATCCAAGATAATGGAAAACAACGACGGCACAAAGTGCCTCGCAGTCTTCTTCGCAGGGCCCATAAGCTCTGCCGGCGGGACTGCAAAGGCGCAGGCCGTCCTCATAGGCGACTTTGTTCGCAAGATTTACGGCCTTGATGCTTACAAGCCAACCGACACCGAGGTAGAGCGCTACGTCGAGGAGGTCAACCTTTACCACAATACAGTCTCACACATGCAGTTCAGGCCAAAGGATGACGACCTGAGGTGGATAATCCGAAACTGCCCGGTCTGCATCGATGGCGAGAGCACCGACTCGACAGAGGTTTCGGCGTACAAGAACCTTCCGCGCATGGAGACCAACCGCGTGCGCGGCGGCATGTGCAAGGTGATCGGTGAGGGCATCGCGCAAAAGGCGCTCAAGGTAATGAAACTCGCGAAAGTGTACGGGTCGGACTGGTCTTGGCTTGAGAAAATAATCAAGATAGAAAAGAAGGGCGAGGAGCAGGTGAAAATCAAGCCCATTGATTCCTACCTTGCCGACATAGTGGGCGGGAGACCCATATTCGCATACCCTTCCACGCCGGGTGGCTTCAGGCTGCGCTACGGCAGGTGCCGCAATTCGGGAATAAACGCAAAGGCAGTCCACCCTTCGCTGATGTACGCACTGAACGAGTTCATCGCGATAGGCACCCAGCTGAAGATAGAACGCCCCGGAAAAGGGGCTGGCGCAGTGCCTTGCGACTCGATAGAGCCGCCGGTCGTATTGATGAATAATGGAGACGTTATAAGGCTCGAGGACCCGCAAAAGGCAAGGGAGATCCGCAACCAGATAAAAGAGATACTCTTTCTGGGCGACATTCTTGTGTGCTTTGGCGACTTTGTAAAGTCAAACCACAACCTGATGCCATCCGGAATCGTCGAGGAGTGGTGGGACCAGCTTGCGAGGCAGAAGGGCCTTACCCCATCCCGCCACCCAAAGGCGGAGGAAGCAGTGGAGCTCTCGCAGAAGTACGGGTTGCCACTCCACCCGAGCTACACCTACTTTTATGGCAGCGTCCAGAAGGACGAGCTGGCATCGCTCGTTGGCTGGCTGTCCAAGTCAAGGATAGAGAAAAACTCGTCCCTTGATGGCAAGGAGCTGACCAGCATGGTTTGTGAGATGGCGCCCGAGAAAAGGGTGCTGGAGAAACTCTGCGTGCCCCACCGGGTGGTGGACTCCCGGGTTGTCATAGACCATGGCGAGGCAGTGGCGCTGATAGCAACCTTGGGGCTGTCAAGGCAAGACCCGGCAGATGTGGAGACAGCGCAGAACTCCTTGGAGCTTGTCAATAGGCTTTCTTCAAGGAACGGCATTGCCGTGTGGGACAAGGCCCCCGTATACATTGGGGGGCGCATGGGCCGGCCTGAAAAGGCAAAGGAGCGCCTGATGTCCCCTGCTCCGCATGGCCTGATCCCGGTTGGCGATTACGGCGGCAAGGTGCGCAGCATAATAAAGGCGGCCGAAAAGAGCCCGATAACAGTAGACCTGCCGTACATAATTTGCCCGTCCTGCAGGAAGGAGCCTTTTGGCTACAAGTGTGCGGATTGCAATGAACGCGTCATGTTCGCAAAGAAGTGCGCCTCATGCGGAAAGATGTGTTCGAAGGACAAGTGCGACAAGTGCGGTGGGGATGTGAGCTCATACCACAAGGCAGCGGTCGACATGCTCTCGGAGCTGAAGAAGGTGCAAGCCAAGCTTGGCGAGCAGCACGTGAACCCAAAGGCAAAGGGGGTCATCGGCACCATGAACGCTATCAAGGCGTTCGAACCATTGGAAAAGGCCGTGCTGCGGGCAAAGCACAACGTGTACGTGTTCAAGGATGGCACGATCCGCTTCGACGCGTCAAACCTGCCGCTGTTGTACTTCCGGCCCGGCGAGATCGGCCTCAGCGTCGAAAAGGCGAGGGAGCTGGGCTACATGCATGACTATAACGGAAACCCGCTCGTGGACAAAAACCAGCTGTGTGAGCTGAAATGTCAGGATATAGTGGTTGCCGAGCACTGTATGGAATACCTGTTGCGCGTGTCGGGGTTCATCGACGACCTGATGGAAAAGTTTTACGGTGAAGGCAGGTTCTACAACTGCGCGAAGCCGCAGGACCTGATAGGGCAGCTGGTGATAAGCATCGCGCCCCACACCAGCGCCGGCGTGATCGGACGCGTGATAGGGTCGACGCGCGGGCGCGCGATCTTCGCGCACCCTTATTTCCACACGGCTCAGAGGCGGGATTGCTTTGATGGAAACACTATGATGTACTACAAGAATGACGACCAGCTACACGCCAATACCATAGCCAGCATGTTTGATAAATATCAAGACCAGCCAAGGTTAACCGATGGAGAGTGGGAACTGATAGATCTCTCCAGGAAAAGCGTATATGCCTTGGGAGCAGACGTTCATGGCAGTCAAGAGAGGAAGAAAATCAGGTACTTGATGAGGAAGCCATACCGCGGGCAACTCATCCAGCTACTTGCCGAAAACAGGCAGGAATTGACCGTCACCCCCGACCATCCATTGTGGGTGTTTGACGAGCGAACGAAACAGTTGAAAAAGAAACTAGCCAGCGAGCTGACAAAGGGAGATCTGCTCGCCTCGCTTTCTCTTGCTGAAAATCATGACCAGAGCCAGCTAAAAGAGCTCGACCTTGTCGAACTGTTTAGCAATGACGAGGAATCCGACAGGCTGACCGTAAGAACATCGAGGGCTTTCTCAAAGACCTCCATCAGGAAACTCGGCGGATTGAAGCAGGCCGTGAAAAAACTAGGCCGTGGCCGCAAGGTTGCGGTTAACAGCGTTTATAGGGATCCTTACGGCATTCCCCTAGCCGCATACCGTGGCATAAGGCCTAAACAAGAAGCCGGCTTCAGGATCGGATTCAAGAGGAACTTTGGCAGCATGCCGCTCAGGATAATGGTGGACGAGTCGCTGCTGCGGCTTGTCGGATACTACGTGTCAGAAGGCTGGGCGTGGGTCTCCAAAACTAAAGGAAAAGAGTCCTACCATGTCGGGTTTGCTGCTTCTGACCCATCCGTAAAGGAGGACATCAAGAAATGCTTGCGGCGAGCGCTTAAAATGAACTTCTATGAAGACTACAAGGGTGTTTACGTCACCAACAAGCTGTGCTACAAGCTGTTCACCGAAAAGCTTGGCCTCGGACGAGGAGCTTACGAAAAAGACATACCCGACTGGGTGCTCAACCTTCCTGACCGCCTGCTGTTCGCGTTCCTAGGCGGGTGCTACCAGGGAGACGGCAACGTATATGGGCGAGAGATAAAGTATTCAACCGTTTCTGAAAAACTAGCCTCCAAACTCTACCTCGTATTGACCAAACTGGGAATGAGCCCCACATTCAAGATAGAAAAGGACCGACCTACCAACAGCAAATTCCTACTCAAGAGATACGAGGAATTGGGTAAAACTCCACCAATAACCACGCTGCATCACGTCTGCACCTATTCCCACGATTCAGGCCTGTTTGCAAACAAGGTAAAGTTGATTGGGAGTAAGGGAAGAAAACTCGGCTCGCTGAAAGATATCAAGTTTGCTGCGAAGCGACACACGCGCCTATATCGTAACATTCGCGTGCTGGCCATAAAGTCAATGGAAACCATCGACGCACCACATCCTGAAAGCTTTGTGTACGACATCCAGCTAGAGCCCGGTCAGGATAAGATATTCGCCTGTGGCAAGGGCATGCTGCTCTCTCACAATTGCGACGGCGACGAGGATGCCGTGATGCTACTGATGGACGGGCTGCTCAACTTCTCGCGCAAGTTCCTGCCAGACCGCATCGGCGGCAAGATGGACGCCCCGATGGTACTCACGACGAGGATAGACGCCAGCGAGGTCGACGACCAGGCGCACGAGATGGAAATGTCGTTTGAGTACCCGTTGGCGTTCTACGAGGCATGCGGCAAGTACGCCAGTCCATCCAGCGTGCCCATCAAGCTGGTCAAGAAGGAGCTGGGAAAGCCGTCGGCCTATTACGGCATGGGCTTTACCCATGACACCTCAAGGTTTGACGAGGGGCCCAACATGTCTGAATACGTACAGCTCGAGTCGATGTACGACAAGGTCAAGATGCAGCTCGAGATAGGGGCAAAGATACGCGCCGTGGACGAGAAGGACGTCGCAACGCGCGTGATCAATTTCCACTTCATGAGAGACCTGTATGGCAACCTTAGGACGTTCGGCCAGCAGAGCGTGCGTTGCGTCGACTGCAATGCAAAATACAGGCGGGTGACTCTTACGGGCAAGTGCTGGAAGTGCGGCGGCAAGCTGCTGCTAACCGTAACGCGCGGCGGCATAGAGAAGTACCTGCAGGTATCGAAGGAGATCGCCGAACAGTATGGGCTCAGCGACTACCTGAAGCAGCGGCTCAAGCTCATAGAGATTGACCTTAACCAGATATTCACGAGCGAGAAGACAAAACAATTTACTCTCGCTGACTTTGCTTGAGCTTTTTCCACTGTAAAAGTTTGCTAGCGCAAACTGCCGAGAAAAACCTCGGAAAACGACCCACTTGAGCTTTTTCCGCCATGAAGTCGTCGCTTCGCTCCTCCGAGACGAGAAAAACCTCGGAAAACGACCCACTTGAGCTTTTTCTTACGAGCCGCTCACTTTTTGAGCACTACCATTACCAGGATGAGCGCGCCGATGAGTATCACCGTGTATATGCCGTACTTGGTGCCGAACCACGAG
>JACOVT010000034.1 GCA_016177165.1 Microcaldota archaeon | reverse complement strand
TGCCAACGCAATCGGGTTCTTGTTTGAGCCGCGCGATCGCCTATTTAGCAAGTCGTTTTTTAGGTGGGAAGGGGAGATTGAAGGAGCGGGGGCAGCAGAAATAGAGAACCGCATGGTTGAAAAACTGCATTCTGAGGCAAAGCGGGCTCTTGGTGTGGAAGAAGTGAGCGCAAGAGCGCTCGGAATTTCTGAGGGAATGCTAAGGCATGGCGTTGCAGACAAGATTTGGGGCGCGGGCATAGCCGCGGCTGCCCGAAAAATGGCAAGAGAAGTCAAGAATCCAGACGCGATGTGGGACTACATCAGCGAGAGGTGGGCCGGTAAACAACCTAACGATGCCTGGGAAGCCGTGCTAAAGAAATACAGGCGCTAGCTCCAGTCCTTGTACCACATGTCTTCATCGAGGCGCTTGTACGTCATGAAATCATCCTTTCGGAACCAGAGCGCGAGTTCGTTGTCGGCTTCGCCCTTGTTGCCTGAAGCGTGAATAATGTTGAGGAGGGGGCGCGAAAGCGCGTTGCCCAAACCAGGATCGTCGAGCGAGTAGTCGCCACGGATCGTCCCTGGCGCAGCTTCGAATGGCTTTGTGGGTCCAGTAATCCTGCGCACGTTCTCGATCGCGCGATAACCTTCAATAGCCATCGCAACCACAGGGCCGGACGAGATGTACTTGACCAGCCATTTCTTGATCTGTTTGCCTATCTCGAGCGTGTCCTCGGTGCCGAACTTCTGCTTAAGCGGGATGCCCAAGTCGCGGAACGTGGAGGCGCTCTTCTCCCCTACCATGCGCAGCCAGCCATCGTCAGAAGGGTAGTGCTTTTCAATAAACGCGGGTGTTGGATGCACCAACTTCATCGCGACGATCTTCAACCCTGCGTTCTCGAACCTGCGCAAACAGTCGCCAACGATGCCCCTCTGCACCCCGTCGGGCTTGACCATCACGAACGTCCTTTCAACCAGTTTTTGGGCCATTGGAATCAACCTCTTTCCTTGCCTTTGTGCTTACAAGCTTGTTGGTCCATTTAAGCTTTGAAGCAGCCTTGCCCATTCCGTGGTAGCGTTCGCACCTGCGCGAGCAGAACTGCGTGGTGTCCCCAGTCTTCGCGGCAACTATCATCGCCAGACCTTGTGGGATTTGGAATTTACAAAACGAGCATAACATTGACTCACTACTTTGCACGTATCGGTTTGGCTTCTGTCTCGGTGTCGAGGAGCATCAGCGTGTCGTTCACCTTGACCGGGCCCTTGACATTGCGGCGGATTATCCTTCCCTTGTCAGGCCCGTCCAGAACGCGTGCCATTACCTGATTTATCTCGCCGTACACGCCCGTCTTTCCTATGACTTCGACCACCTGTGCAGGGGTCGAGTCGCTGGCTTCCGCTTTTTGCTCGGCCATTCAATCACGCACCGGTCATTCAACCCTCACTTTGACAGGCGCTCCAGCTTCTTCGCGATGTCGCCAACCAAGTCTTTGGCGTTTCCGGCGTCTGTTATAGCAATGCTCGATGTTGGGACGTCAATCCCGGAAGCGGTTCCGAGGTTCTTCTTGCTTGGCACTACCACGCATGGGGCGTTCTTTTCCTTTGACAAGAGCGGAATGTGGGCCACTATTTCCGGCGGCTGCACGTCCTCTGCCACTATGACTAGTTTGGCTTGGCCACGCTCTATCGCTTTTGTCGTCTCGTTGACGCCGCGTCTAAGTTTTCCAGTGTCGCGCGCCATCTCTATCGCCTTGTAGGCGTCCTCTGTTATTTCCTTTGGTAACTCTACTTTTACCACTTGCTCAACCTCCATCATCTTTCGTCAGGGGTTTCTTCGCAACCGGAAGAAAAACCAGTAAGATAATTGCGTTCTCAGGCCTTTTTAAGCCTTCTTTCCGTCAGGATTTGCGCCGTCTTGTATGCGCGGCGCTTGGCCGCCAGAAGATCATATAGTATTGTTTCACTAGAGTCTCGTGCTATTCCTAGTTTTTCACAGAACGTAAAAAAAGTTTCATTGATTGTAATCCCAGATTCTCCAAATTTCTTTAGATCGATTGAGTCGAGATCGGTAAAGTGCGTCGGTGTCGCATTATAGTCGGATATCGGATATCCCGAAACGTCATCACCTAGTCTTCCTTTCAGTCTTTCTTCAACTAGATATCGTGCAAGTAGCAGCCTTGCTAAGAATGCCTTTGCTGCTTTGACTCGGTTCTCAAGCGTGTCTCTTTCAAAGCCGTAAGCCCTGAGTATTTCTTTAGAATCGCGTTTGGTAATTTCGATAATTCTTTTTCCGACTGCGTTTGGTCCAAGCGAATACATGAAAACGACTTGCTGCTTTTGCATTTTTGGTGGGATGCCTAGCAAGCCAAGGCTGCTTCTCATTCGCATCGTTGGTGGCATGTGAGACAAGACTCTTTCAAGTTTTCCAACTATTTTATCTCGTTCTTCTCGTGTTACTTTGCCTTGCTCAATATCTTCAGAAAGCCTTTGTCTTGCCTTTTGAATAGCACTCGCATTACCGAGCGCCAAGGCCTCGGCTAACGTTGAGCTTCGGTCAAACAACATTCCGGTACGAGCTTCAAATTCTTGACGTTGGGATGCTGGAATTAAATATGCGGCCATTGTGCTAGCTTTTTTAAAGATAGCTCTGGTTTCTCTCTTGCCAATAATGCCGCGTTCGAGCCCGTATTTAACCCGATCTTCATTTCCTAGTAAATCACCGGTATAAAGCGGATTTTGAACAGGCTTGAACACCGCCCCTGGTTTTAGAAATGGAGCCTCTTCACATTTTCCGATTTTGCTAAGTAGCGTTACTACCGGGTCTTTCTCTTTTACGGCCTCTTCAAATTCACTGTGAATTCTAATGGCATTGCGGATGGCTGTGCGAGTCGTTGCCGCGCGGGCTCCGCCCCAGAATTGTCTTTCTTCAAGTAGTTCTTGTGTGGCTAGTGAAAAAGATGTCGATTGGGGGGGTCTTAATCCCGTTCCTTTTACCGACATTACCTTTCCTTCTGGTGTTGTTGGCTCTGTACTAAAGCTACGCTTATGCATACCAGAATCACCTTCAGTACTGCTTCCTGCACTCATTGATATCAAGTAGCGTCCTTTGCCTGATGGAACCACCAGGCCTTCGGCAATAGCCTCCTTAAGGAACCCGCCAACCTCGCTTTTAGGCATGAATCTCGGGAGCAAGCGCGCTTCGACATAGACTACCCCAGGAACGCGATTTGGTGGGAAAAGCCTTTCTCTTGTAGCTTCGATGCGCGCAACCTCGCTCATCGCAAGCCTCCCTAATGCTTCCCTAGCACGTGGATCGGTCTTGGCGCGGGCCTTTAACGCTGCAAGCGCGGCTCTTGGTGAGCGTGCAGTGAGCTGCACAGGCACGCCGGCCTTTTGTAAAGCAGATTTTCCTTTGGAGATCCTTTCAGCCAGCAACGTGTCTAAAGAAACCCCTAGTCGCCTTGGCGTCTTCCCTAGAATCTTGGGCTGTGGCTTTGCCATTAGCTTGACTATAAAAAGAGTGTCTTAAATCGATTTCTGGCGGTTCATCCTCTCATTTATAGCTTCCAGCGCCTGCCAGCTGGCGCTGACGTCCCTTTCCGACAGGCCCATCTGGAGCCAGAACTCGCGTATCGCTTGCGGCAGTATTCCTTGCTTGCGCAGGCCAGCCACTGTAGGCAAGCGCGGGTCGTCCCAGCCAGTATACTTGCCGGCGGCGATCTCTTTTGCGAACAGGCTCTTGCTTATCTTGTCAATGCCATCAAACCCGGAAAGCTTGACGCGCCCCCAGTAAAACACGTGCGGGTACTCCCACCCCAGGTAACGGTAGACGTACTCTTGTCTTTCGGTTCCCATCATGTGCTCCTTGCCGCGGATGATGTGCGTCACTCCTAGATCATGATCATCAACAAGGCTCGCGAAGTCGAGCATCGGCCACACGCAATACTTGGTTCCCTGCCTCGGGTGCGCCCGCTTCGCCACCCGAAAGGCAACCCAGTCCCTTATCGCCGGATTGGGGTGGGAAAGGTCTGTTTTGATCTTCAGCACAATGTCGCCTTTCTCGTACTTTCCGGCGAGCATCTCTCGCCACGAGCGCTCGTTCTCCGCGCGCGCCTGCCCGCGGTGCGCGCACGGTTTGCCTGCTCGCCTTAACTCCTGCTGTTTTTCGCGCGCGCAAGAACACGTGTATGCGTGGTCTAGTGATAACAGCTGGCTGGCCACCTCATAGTAGCGGTCGATCCTGTCTGAAGCATGGCTCACCTGCTGCGGTTTGTGCCCGAGCAGCCAGGTGAAATCCTCTACCTGTTTCTCGTAAATCCCGGGCATCGGTGGCTTGGTCTCCGGATCAGTATCATCGAACCGTAGGATCATCTTTCCGGCATACTTTTGCGCGTAGGCGTCGTTGATGATGATGCCTCGCGTGTGCCCGATATGCAGCGGCCCGTTGACGTTGGGAGCGATGCGCAGCACGACGCGCCCGTGCTCGGCGCTCGGCAGCTCCTTCAATTCGCGAGGTTTCTCTTCCTTTTTGTCAAGCGCGCCCGGCCATAGGGAAAGTAACTGCTTCCTCTGTTCCTCAACACTCATCGAGTTGACTTTCCTAGCAGTTTCGGCGACCAGTTTCCCGAGAGCTTTCATGTCCTTCTGCGGGCCGCACCCACCCAGCACCTTGTTGATCACTGGGCCTGCTGACGCCTTGCCTTCGTGGTCCACCGCATTCTTCAACGCCCACTTGAGCGCGAGCGATTCGAGCTTATCCATACTCTCGACCTTATTCAGTAGCAACTTATGAACCCCGCTTATTTAACGGCCGGCGCTGACAGCGAAAACCTTATTTAGGAGTAAATATAAATATCTATGGTGATGGTATTAAGACTACCGTGGTGCTTAGGGATGACATATACTCGCTGCTCGTAAAGCAGTTCGGCCCAAAGGGCATTTCTAGGGCGCTGAATGAGTTTGCCGCGGAACGCCTTCTCAAGAAGAAAAAAGACCTTTTCGGCATTTCACCTCATGCCAAGCCGTTTGTGAGGGAAAAGGATGACCGTTTTGATTGACTCATCTGCTTGGTTGGAGTACTTTTTGGGAACCACAAGGGGCGAGCGGGTTCGTCGGCTGGTCCTCACAAAGGAACACTTGTTGGTGTCGCCGATCAACATCGTAGAGGTTTACGTGAAGGAGTCCAAAGAGGAGAACCGGCGCGTGGCTGACGAGTGTCGCGCTTTCATGACTGGTAGGTGCGAAGTTGCTGACGTGACAGAAAAAATCGCATTTGAAGCCGCAAAATTGGGGCTTGAGAAAAAGCTAGGTTTGGCTGATGCGCTAATTTACGCCACAGCCAGCCTGCATGGAGCTACCCTTTTGACGCTTGATAACGACTTTAGGGGCTTGCCCAGCGCGGAAATCCTAGAGCCTAAATAGTTACTGGCTGCCTACCTATCTTGTTAACTGCCAGGTAGTCTTTAATCGCTTTCCTCGTGTATGGCTCTAGCGGCAGGGAGAGTGCCTTGCGGATTGGAACCCATACATGGCTCAACCCTTCCTTATTCAGCCTGACCTTGCCATGCCCGGTGCAGGTGAAGTCGAAGAAAATAAAGTGACTTTTCTTCCAAAACGCGGCGTCGAAAATGAACTCCGAGAAGCTAACGAACCGCAGGTTGCTTATAGTTAAGTTGGTTTCTTCCTTTATCTCGCGCTTGAGGGCGTCGGTCATCCGCTCGCCCAGCTCTATGTGCCCGCCGGGTATTACGTACCGGTCGCGCCACTTCGGCGACTTCATTAAGAACAGCTGCCCGCTGCGGTTGAAGATGAGCGCGCCCACGGTCGGTTCAGGGTAACGCTGTTGTGTGGTCATTGGTATCAGACCAGCTTGCGCTGCGAAGCCCAGGCGTACAAGTCGCCCTTTATCACATGATCGGCCTTTGAAAGCTCCCTGATGTTGCGGCAGCCCGCCAAGAACATCGCCCGCCCCAACTCTTCCTGCATCCTGTCGACGAGTCGAATCGCCATCTGCTTTCCTCCGGAAGCCTGCGCCCTCAGGAAAGGGAGCGCCATTCCGGCACAAGTCGCGCCCAGCGCAATCGCTTTCGCGATCTCGAGCCCGCTCCTTATGCCCCCCGTAGCAATAATCGGCAACCCAACCTTGCGGCATTCCAATACTGCAGCCGCGGTTGGTATGCCGTGGTGTTTGAACTCTCCCAAGTCGGTGCCGGCGCGCTTTGCCTCAATGTAAGCCCAGTTTGTCCCGCCAGAGCCGCCAACATCAATCGCAGCAACACCCGCTTGCTTGAGCTGCTTGGCGGTCTCGCGCGATATTCCATGGCCGACCTCCTTGCCAATAACTGGATAGCGCAACTCGCGGCACAGTTTCCTCAATGCTGGTAGAGTGCCGGTGAAGTCCCAGTCCCCCTCGGTCTGGAAGACCTCCTGCGCCGGGTTCAGGTGCACGCAAAGCGCGTTCGCGCCAGTGTCCTCGAGCATCTTCCTGACTCGCGCCGGCTCGTACTTGGCTATCTGAGTTATTCCCATGTTACCGAAGAGGAGTATGTCGGGCGCGACATCGCGCACGTAATAAGTCTCCTTGAGTTCGGGGCGTTCGATCATCGCCCGCTGCGACCCCACTCCAAAAGCTATTCCTCTTTCCTGGGCCGCCGCCGCGAGGTCGCGGTTCACCTTCCTCGCCTGTTCAACGCCGCCGGTCATTCCTGAAATAACTAGCGGAAGGGAGAGTTTCTTTCCGAGCAGGCTGGTTGACGTGTCTATCTTTTTCAGCTCCAGCTCTGGAAGCGACCTATGAACGAGCGTCACGTCACTAAATCCATTGCTTCCGGTTTCAACATCCTCGCGCACGCACATGTCGAGGTGTTCGGCCTTCCGCTTGACAGTCTTTTCACCGGGCATGAATGCGTTAGCAGCGTACGGGTTTAAAAGCAGAGTCGGGCGCTAGATTGAGCGTGCAAGTTCTTCAGCGGATTGGAACACGAAGTCTGGAAGGCAATCCGTCTTGTTGTCATTCATGCACTTTTTCAATTCAGGGACTTGTTCCTTGTCGCTAAGTATCAATATGGACTTGCACAGGCTGTTGTTTGCCCCGACAATATCCATATCTATCTGGTCACCGATTATTAAGGTTTGGTGCGGTTCTGTTCCAAGCCTTTTCATTATCAACTTGAATATGTCGGCGGATGGCTTGCCTGCGCAGTTGAAGCGAATGGTAGAGCCTGCTGATGCTAGATTTTGCTCAGCTTCGTTGACAACTATACCAGGGCCCAGCATGTTGCCATTGGTTGTCATGATGACCTTGTCTCGTGAGGTGCAAAGTGGGTAGGCTCCTGCCAGAACAGCTTTTGCGACGTTTTCAGCGTTTTTGCGTATCTCTTCATTCATCTGTTTTCCCTTCTCGACGTAATACTTTGGATCAGACCCGATGAGCGCCAGTTC
>JACOVT010000035.1 GCA_016177165.1 Microcaldota archaeon | reverse complement strand
GGTACGCAAGTAAATAGCCAGCCGCGCTGGCGTTTGCTCCAGATCTAGTTCCTTGCAGTATTCATCTTTTTAAACATGGCGTCATTAAACGTGTGTGAACCCGCTATCCATTTCGTTCTACGGCGCGTGCCGCGAAGTGGGGCGCGCTGCCGTTCTAGTGGAGGGGGCGCGCAACCGAGTCCTCCTAGACTACGGCATGAAGATCGAACCCGTCGGCCAGCCCGGCTTGCCGTTGCCAGTGCAGGGGAGCATCGACGGCCTCATAATCACGCATGCACACCTAGACCATTCAGGAGCCTCACCCATGCTGTACAAGCACAACGAAACGCAGACGTTCATCACGCCCCCATCAATCCCTCTTATAGACCTGCTCGTCCAAGACTCCATCAAGGTCGGCCAGCTAAAGGGAGTCAAACCGTTGTTCTTCAAGCAGCACCTGCGAAAACTGATGCGGAACGTGGTGCCCGCGCCATACGGGCACGAGCGCAAAGCCGGGCTGTGGAATTTCTCGCTGCACGACGCCGGCCATATAATGGGATCCTCATGGATCAACTTGATGGCCGGCGAAACCACCATAGCATACACGGGAGACATAAAGCTCGAAAAGACACGCCTGCATGCCGGCGCCGAAACCCCAAAAAGCAGGGTGGACGTGCTGGTGACAGAATCCACGTACGGTGACAGGCCCCACCCGCCGCGACGCGAACTGGAGAGGCAATTCTTCGAAGCCTGCCTGGAAAAAGTGGAAGACGGCGGCATCGTCCTCGTGCCCTCATTCGCCGTCGGTCGCGCTCAGGAGGTCGCCTCCATACTGATAGCTCACGGTTTCGACCACCCAATACGGCTGGATGGCATGTCCCGGAAAGCTGCAGAAATCTACCTTCAATACCCCGACTACGTGCGGGACTACGGCGAATTCTCGGACGCAATGCGCCACTGCGACTGGGTGGTGGGCCCGCGCGCCCGCGAACGCGCGCTGGAAGAGCCCGGCGTTATCATTTCCACAGCCGGATTCCTGCAGGGCGGCCCGGCAGTCGGGTACGCGCTGAAGCTGCGCGAACGCGCCGGCAGCGCCATCTTCTTCGTGGGCTACCAGCCGCCAGACTCGCCCGCATACGGCCTGCTAAAACTAAAGCGTTTCCAGACCCTTGACTACGACCTCGACTTTTCAGCGATTGACGTGCGCCACTTTGACTTCAGCGCCCACGCGGGGCGCGAGGAATTGCACCAGCTCATAAAAGAGTTCCGGCCAAGCCTTTGCTTCGTCACCCATGGCGAGGCCGACCAAGCCCAAGCGCTGGCAGAATGGGTAAAGAAAAACATAGGATGCAACGCGATAGCTCCGCGCATGGGTGAGAAGTTCGACCTGAAGAAGATGCTCTGATCAGCGCTTCTTCCTGCCCTTGGCAACCGCTGCAGGCACTGCCGCCTTTCCTTTCCACGTCGCGGCCTCGTACAGCAGGTAGAGCCCCGCCAGCACCACGAACCAGCCAGTCCAGGGGACTTCTGTCTTAGGGGTTATCCAGCCGTAGTGGTCGGCCAAAGCCAGCAAGCCAAGCACGAAAGTGACAACGCCCGCGCCAGCCGCACCGGTCTTACTTTTGCACATTCAAAATACACCACAAAGAGTTGACATGGTCGTGTTTAAAAGCCTTTGCAACCATAGTCAAGCGTGACCTCCTTCAAGGCAATGTGGTCGCTGACTCGGGCGGACCACGCAATCGCGCTGTTCGTAGGAGTCTTGATAGGCGCAGTAATAGTAGCGCCCTCGCTTGATTTGATACCCAAACTGGCTCTAGTTCTTGCAGCACTCTCGCCAGCACTCCAATGGATGGGCGTTACGAGCGCGAACGACCTGTGGGACTACGAAACCGACAAGGCAAACCGCCGGACCGACAGGCCGCTCGTCACCGGACAGGCCACAAAAGCTACGGCATCCACGACAGCCTTTGTCACCATAACTCTATCAGTGGTGACCGCTTGGCTGGCATCCCACCTGACAGGCAACTACCTAATACTATTGGTGGCCTCGCTGTACGGGATCCTTGGGGTGCTCTACTCCTACCGCATTAAAGCATGGCCGCTCGCAGGCAACGCAGTGGTTGCGCTGGGAATGGCTCTCCCGTATCCTTACGGCAACCTGGTGGTTTCCCAATCAATCGCAGGCGCTGCGCTGGCTGCCGCTGGCGCTGCCTTCTGCTTCGGCATCGGCCGCGAACTCATAAAATCGATAATGGACGCCCAAGGCGACAAGAAAACCGGCCGCAAGACACTGCCAATACTAGTGGGAACCAAGGCGTCATCCGCGCTCGCGGTGGTGTTCATGGCAGCAGCCATCGTCTTCCTGCTCATGCCGTTCTTTGCCTTAACCAAGTACGAGGGCGACTACGTCTTCCTAGCAATCGCGATAGTCGCGGCCATCCTCGCCCTAAAGATAATCTTTGACACTGCGCTGCTGCGCAACTACCGCCAAAACCGCCACATGACGCTCTTTGCAAGCTTCATCGCCCTCATCGCGTTCCTCGCCGGCGCGCTCGTATAAACCGCTCATCAAACGGGAAAGTCGCCCTCAAACGATACTCGGTCTGGATGGTTCGCTGAACGGGCCGGGTAGTTCTGACTCCTTTCCTAATAGTAATTTTGTGACCAACCAGGAATGGAGCTCGGAGCAGGCTATTCAGCTCAACAACGCAGCCTCTATGCCTCCCGAGCTCGTTACCGCTTGTCGGCCTTCGGACCTCGCCGGATATTATCGCGCGCCGTATGCCCAGCTCTTTGCCAAATTTCTCAGCGGCAGCGGCAATACTCATTGCTTCGGGTGGTTTGTTTTTTAAGCCCCGCAATATCGGGCGGGGGTTGGCATCACCGGTGTAAACTATTATAGCCATGCCCGGTATTTTGCCAACCATTCTCTGAGCAACCTGGTCCATTTTAGGGGTGTGCTCTAGCATGACAAAAACCGGGCAATTATGCTGCCTGATCAGCCTTTCCAAGTTTGACCAGTATTGATCATACTCACTCTGACCCAGCAGAGGAAACGCCCTAACATAAGCCTCTGCAAAATATGGATGCACGACAAAGAGCGCATTGCCTTTCGTGCGCCCCAGCTCTGCGCGTATCTCCTCTTTCTGTTCTTCTGTGAGGCGGTCGAACTCGTAAACTTTCCCAGCCATCAGCTCACTCATTAGGTTTTACCCAACCCTTTTGCGAAGCCACCCGGGAAAAGTTGCCGGCAGGCTTGATTCCCACGCCTTCTTTAAATACTTCATTCGCTTTAAAGTGGTCGGTGACGCGGATGGTCGGCGGCGAGCGAGCGGCAACGCCAGCAAGCGAACAGCAGGGCGATTTTCTTGTTCCCGGCGTGGATGCTCCCTTGGTTGAAGAGCGCCAGCGCATCTCCTCGCCCGAAGACGTGATCCGCATCGCATCCCTTCCGGACTGGAAGGAGGTGCTGCTCACAATCGTAAGGCGCGAAGGCATGGACCCATGGGACGTCGACGTCTCGCTCGTCGCGGCCCGCTATCTCGAGGAGGTGCGCAAGATGCGCCTGCTCAACCTGCGCATGAGCGCCAACGTCATACTGGCAACGAGCGTCCTGCTGCGCCTGAAAGCCGACTCTTGGGCGCTGCGCCCTGCCGAGATCCCAGAATACATGTGGATTCCCGACTCGGTTATAATCGAGCCGGCATTCCCCGAACTCACGCCAGTCTTGAGGACCACGCCACGCAAGATAACGCTGGACGAGCTGATCCACGCCGTTGGCGACATTATAAAGATCACGGCCCGCAGGGAGGCGCGCCGCGAGCGGCTGCACGTAGAGGTCCCACCGGCACTCCTGAACATACTCATAACAAACAAGGAGGACTTCGAACGCCTGCAGAACAGCGTCTACTCGCGCATACGACAGTTAGCCGACAAGGGCGGGCTCGTACTCTTCTCCAACCTTATAGGCGAAAAAACGCGCGAAGAAGTCATACGCAACTTTATACCAGTGCTACACCTGTCAACCCAAAAGCATATCATGATGTGGCAGGAGCAGGTCTTCGGCGAGATATTCATATCGCTCAACGGCCACGCGCAGCATTCGAACCCCTGATGCACAAAGTGCATAGGTGGTTGACGGCCACCCGCCCTCGACCGAACTAGGCCACCGGGCACATTTTCTTTCACTTCCTAGCTT
>JACOVT010000033.1 GCA_016177165.1 Microcaldota archaeon | reverse complement strand
TTGATACAGTTATTTTTATCAAGGCTTTACCCGAGAGTGCTTTCCAGGCTTTTGGTTTTTAAGGGCGGGACGTGCCTAAGATTATTTTACGGCCTTAAAAGGTACTCTGAAGACATTGACTTTACAACTATTACGGCAGGGGTTGCCGATATAGAAAGGGAATTAGAGAGGTCAGCCCACGAACTTGGGTTGCTGAACATAGCTGCAAAGATAATAAAGGGAAAACCGAACAAGGAGAAAAATTCTTTAAACTATGTACTGAAGTTTAAAGGACCCCTATCAGAACTGGTAAAAAAGGAGTCCTCATCGATAAGCATTAACGTGAGTATGCGTGAAAAAGTCACGTATGACGACATTGAATTGCTGGTTCTTGGCTCTGGTTATGGCGAGGTTAGAAATCCGCAAGTGCCCACCCTCAATGAAGTTAACATCATGGCAGAAAAGTTCAGGGCAGCCGTTACGCGGAAAGAGCTAAAGGTAAGAGACTTTTACGACATATGGCACCTGTTGGCTAACCGACAAGTTCCAGTGCGTTTTGAAATTATTCACGAAAAGATGAAAGTTTATGGCAAGCCGTTTATTCTAGCCGACTTTTACGCCAACCTAAGTAAGGCGAGGGATGGGTGGGACAAATATCTGCTGCACCTATTGCCGGTTGACGCAAGAATCCCATACGAACTGGTCGAGCACGGCATTAAAGAGCACATTAAATCAAACATAGCCGCCACTGTTGAAAATGTGATTTTTGATGCCTCTAAGCGCGAACTTCGTGCAACTGTTGGCGTGCAACAGACTGGTGGTCCAAATGATTTCGAGGTGACGCTCCATACTAGTAGAAAGTTAACTATTGAGGAAGAACGGTTTGTAGAGAAAAACCTGAAATACTACGGCCTGCAGCCGACGGGTAATATCGGCAGGAAATTTGCTGTGCGCGTAGGGCCTACTTGAGTATCTGGGCGTCCTTCCAGACCAACATCAAGAAGTCCTTTACATGCAGCGCCATCTCGGGGTTGTCCACCCACGCCGCGGCAATGGGGTATGTCGGCGCAACCAAGACTTCTTTGTCGTCGCTCAGCACGTCCACGCCGTAGATTTTCTCGCGCACGCGGACGATCCCTAACTTGCGGAGCTTGGAGAGGTCTCCTCCTTTCTGGGTGGTGATGCGTATCTCGACGTCGCGCTCTTTCGCGCGTTTCAGTTCTTCCAGCACCTGCTGGCTCAGCACCGACACGCTGGTTATGTTGATGAACAGTTCCTTGCGCGAACGGGAGATTATCTCCGCAAGCTTGTTCATGACGGAGTTCACGCCGCGCACGCCCCAGACTAGCGCGGGTGTTGCGTCTATCTTCTTGCTGGCCATCGCGCCAATCTTTTCCGTGATTTCCCTTTCGGCTTTCCTCAGTTCATTGACCTGTTTCTCGCGTATCTCGGGCAGCGCTTCCTTCGGGTGGATTGCCTTGAACAGGACAGGACGTCCTTGCTGGGTCTCGGCGAAGCCCTTGACCGCCAGATTTTCCAGAGCCGCGTACAAGTTTGAGCGGGGGACATCGCAGACCTGCGAGACCTCTGTCACGCTTGCCGTGCCGAGCGTTGCTAGCGCCGAGTATGCTTTCGCTTCGTATTCGCTCAGGCCGAACAGCTTCAGTTTTTCGGCGATTTCAGCGTCGCTCATATGGTTGCTGTTGGGGCAACAACAATATAAGGCTTTCCATCACCAGTTAAGCTTTTATACTTTACACATGTAAACTATAATAGTTTACAAACGTAATTTATGGTGAATGGATGATATTCCACAATGTTTTAGACACGCTATTCAGCGGCCCAGTTAAGGCAAAGATACTGTTTTTTGTTGTTTCAAACAAGTCCCCATACAGCGAGCGAGAGATCGCTCGCCGGTTAAAAGTTTCCCACACGGCCGTTAACAAGGCCATGAAAGACTTTCACGAATTGAACTTGGTCACTCCTATGAAGGTGGGTGGCGCGACGGTATGGAACCTAAACGAGGAAAGCTACTCCTATAAGGCAGCGCAAAACCCTGTTTTGCTCTCTCAGAGCCCCCCGCTAGAAGAGCTAAAGCAACTCATACTAACGGCCGTATGTGGTGATGACGTGCCTGTTGCATCAATATTTGGTTCGATTGCAGTCGGAAACGAAAAGTATGACAGTGACATCGACTTGCTTGTTGTTGTTGATTCGGCAAGGGTGAAAGATCGAGTTACGGGGGCGCTTAATAAGACCCAAGACAAAATATACTCCCGCTTTGGTAATTCTATTTCGCCCATAATTTATACCATAAATGAAGTCAATTCGGCTAAAGTTCAGAAGGTTTTGGGGTGGGCTAGGAAGGGAGTGATTCTAAAATGGTCAAAGTTAGAGAGGTAGAGAAAGACCGGTATAAGATCCACCTGGCTAGGGCTGATGAATGTGCAACATCAATGGAACGGTCATTTGATAATGGAATGTATTTTTCGTGTCTCTTGAACGCTATTCACTGCGTTATTGCCGCGTCAGACGCATTTACAGTCTATTTCATGGAAAAGAGGCACGCTGGGGAAGATCACCGTGAAGCAGTCAGCGTGTTCTTGTCAGTTAACCCAAGCGACGGAGATGTCAAAAGGAATGCCAAACGACTAGCAGATATTCTTTCCATAAAAACGTACTCAGAGTATGGCGATGACATTGCTACAAGAAAGGACGCAGAGCAAGCTTGCTGCCGAGCGCTTTCTTGCCTTCGTGAAGGGTCGTCTTCCACCAATTTCGTGACAAACCATTATATACCGCGTGCGCGAGAACAACCATGAGCAACATGGAAAGAAGGGATTCACAAACCGCCCGGACTGCAAGATTCGCCTAGTTTTCACAAGGTAGCTCGCGGCCGCCCTCCCGTACTCAAGAAGGAACAACTCGAAATGGCGAAAGCAATGCGCCTTGCCGGCAGGCCGTTCCGCGACATCGCGGACGAGTTCGGCGTCTCTCGCATGAGTGTGTGGCGCGCCTTGATGGGTGTTTTTAACCGCGATTACGCTAGTAAGGAGGAGTTTTGATGCCAGACCAGAAAGTAGGCGAGGGAAAGAAAGACCACAAGCGCTTGGGACAAGACCTAGACCTGTTCACCATCAGCGAGCAGTGCGGCGCTGGGCTCCCGCTGTATGCGCCCAACGGCGCGATCGTGCGCAACCAGCTCATGCAGCTCATCCGCGACAAGAACGGCGAGCTAGGCTTTCGTGAGGTCTCCACCCCCCACATGTTCCGTTCCGAATTGTGGAAAAAGAGCGGGCACTATGATAAGTTCAAGCAGGACATGTTCTTCCTCAAGGTTGATGATGAGGAGTTCGCGCTCAAGCCGATGAACTGCCCGGGCCATATCAACATCTACGCCTTGCGGCCGCGCAGCTACCGCGACCTGCCGATACGGTATTCGGAGTTCGGCACGGTCTACCGCATCGAGCAGTCCGGCGAGCTGCACGGACTCCTGCGCGTGCGCTCCCTGACGCAGGATGACGGGCACGCTTTTTACGCTCCGGAGCAGATCAAGCAGGAAGTAATCAAGATAGCACGCGCGGCGCTCGACTGCTACTCCATTTTCGGCATGAAGGAATACAAGGTAAAGCTCAGCACGCGCCCTGAAAAGTACATCGGCTCGCCAGAAGTCTGGGAGCGCGCCACTGCTGCGTTGAAAGGCGCATTGGATGAGATGAAACTCAAGTATGAGGTAAAAGAGGGTGAGGGCGCGTTCTACGGGCCAAAGATAGACATCGACATCCGCGACTCGCTCGGAAGGTGGTGGCAGTGCGGCACGATACAGCTTGATTTCGCAATGCCTGAGCGGTTCAATCTGGAATACGTGGGCGAGGACGGCAAGAAACATGTGCCGGTGATGATTCATAGAGCCTTGCTAGGGACGCTGGATAGGTTAATGGGAATCCTGATCGAGCACCTGCAGGGGGCGTTTCCTTCGTGGCTGGCGCCGGTGCAGGTCGCAGTGATCCCAATATCCGAAGACGCGCAGGACTATGCGGCGAAAGCATTGTCAGAACTGCGCAACGCTGGCATCCGCGCAGAGATTCACGCCGAGTCGGACACGATGCAGTACCGCATCCGCGCGGCGCAGGAACAGAAGATACCCTACATGCTGGTCATCGGCAAGAAGGAGATCGACGCAAAAGTTGTCGCGGTGCGCAGGCGCGACGGCAAGCAGGCATCTATGCCATTAGAAAAGTTCATAGGCTCGCTGCAAAAGGAAGTCGCCGAGCGGAACCTCGCGCTGACAGTCGCGTAAGCGTGATCCTATGCGCATGCTTACGATACACGCGGACTTCATCGAGTTCGAGCCGTTGACGAAAGCGCTGCGCTCAGCGCCTGACGCTGAACAAAAGCAAGAGCGCTATGAGGAATGCTTGGTTGCATTCTGCTCTGTAGAAAAAAGCGACGAGGGAAAGGAAGAAGCCGTTGCGCTGAAGGCTGCGGAAGAGATTGACCGCGTTGCGCAACAGGTGAAGCCCGCCCGGATAGTTATCTACCCATTCGTTCACCTTTCTTCTTCCCCTTCTTCACCCTCTTCTGCAATAAAAGTGCTAAACTCGCTCGAGCCCGCGGTGCGAGCGCGCGGCTACGAGACCCACGTCTCGCCCTTTGGCTGGTACAAGCGCTTCACCATCTCGTGCAAGGGCCACCCCCTGTCGGAGCTGTCGCAGATGGTAAGCGCATGACTGTGCAACGCAAACTTGGAAAAGAAGGGTCAGAAGAAGAAGTAAAAGCTCGGGTAAAAGCAAGGCTCGCCGACAAGGAACACTTTAGAGGGCCTGGCATTCGGACGGTTGTAGTTGGTCCAAATAATTTCGTTCAGTTCCGTGGCAAACTCTTAGAGTTGGAACTAGAGTACTTCAGGGAAAGGCATCCACAATCAACTAACCGAGAAGTTCTTGCATATGCGGAGCGTCAGATAAGGTCAGATCTTTCAGATAATGATTCTAGAATTATCCTAGCCATCCAAGGAAAAAGGCCAATTGGTTACTATTCTATGAATGTTGGTGCTGGGCCATTTTCTTGGTTTGTGTTTGTTCGTCCTGATTCTAGGAATCAACGCGTGAGCGAGCAGCTTACCACGAAAGCGCATAATTTGTTAATTGGCTTGTACGGCAGATACAGCCGATCTATTGCGGCTGGTTCGGTAGCAGCCTTGAGGCGTGGCAAGTTTCATAATCGTCTGCTAAAAGCAGGTGGCCTTTCTGCGATGCGCCCGCCGAAAGAGCCCATCACTATCAGGAAAGGGTGGGAAGTAGATGTTACTGCATTGGCTAAAGCTAAACAGGCCTCGCGCTTCCGGCGGCTGGCCAAGATAAGGCACGAGCTGCTCAAACAGGGGAGGTTTGGTGACCTGTTGATGGTAGAAGAAGCCATGCCTATATCAAGGCGCCGCATAAGGAAGGCGCTCGCGCCAGCCAAGCGCCGCGGTCGCTAGCCTTTCAGGAACTCTTCCACATTAGCTACTTTCTGCGGATTGATAGAAACATGGACGCCATAGTGCTTGTGTTTGGTCAGCACAAAACCGCGTCTTTTGATGAGTTCAACAGCGTCTTTCGCTAGGCCGCGCTTGTCTCGTGGAAAGAACTTTGTCAGGTTTTCTTCAAGCGCCTGATGGTCTCCTATGTAAAGCTCTTTGAGCATGCGGCTAAGCAAGACTTTTGCGCAATCTATTACTGCCAATTTTGGCATACTTTAGTTACAATAGTTAACTATAAAAACCCGTGTGTAGAAAATGATGGTTGTATGGGATTGCAGCACCTGTTTAGGAACCCGACAGCCAAGGCCCTTGACTTCCTTATGGCTTACCGGCTTTTTGACTATTCAATCAAGGACATAACTGGGGGGTCTGGGGTGAGTTTTCGCACCATTCAGCGAGTTTTGCCCTCTCTTGTAAAGAACGGCTTGGTGCTCAAAACGCGCCGCGAGGGCCGTGCGCAAATGTACATGATCAACTTCAACTCGCCGGTGGTCAAGAAACTTGAGGATCTGGCAATGACCGCCGACTTGCAGTATGCGCGCTCTCTGGCTAGGAAGCCAGCTGCCGTGAAGCCCGACATTACGAGAGAGCTGCTTAGGCAGTTTAACCCGCTAACCGCGCACTAGCGGTATACCTGCGACGATCAAAGAACGCTACCGCTAGGACTGCTCGCGCACCGGGCGCACGCCCATTCAACGTTTATTTACTAGCAAAACCAAACCTTTCCCGTGCAAGGCGCTCGCGCCAGCCAAGCGCCGCGGTCGCTAGCCTTTCAGGAACTCTTTCACTTCGGGAATCTTTTGAGGGTTTATCGAGACGTGGACGCCGTAGTGCTTGTGTTTCGTGAGTAAGAAACCGCGGCGCTTGAGTGATGCTGCCGCGTCTTTGGCAAGTCCCCTCAAGTGTCGAGGAAAGAATTTCGGCAGGTTTTCCTCCAGCGCCTGGTGGTCGCCGATGTAACAGTTTTCGACCAGCGTCCTTAGCAGTTCTTTTTCAGTTTGTAACAGTGCCAATTTTGGCATTATTAGCTAACAACAGTTAACTTTAAAAGCTTGGTGGATAACAACAAGTGCATGGGACTATACAGGTTGTTTGAGACGCCGTCAGCAAAGATATTGGACCTGTTGATAACGTTCAGGCGTTTTGATTATTCACTAAAGGATATCACGGAAGGAACCGGGGTCAGTTTCCGCACGGCGCAAAGAGCAATACCTTTGCTAGTAAAAGAAGGCTTGATAGTCAAGACTCGCAAGGAAGGCAAAGCGCAGATGTACATGATAAACTTCACTTCGAATGTAGTCAAGAAGCTTGACGAGCTTGCCATTGAAGAAAACCTAGAGTACCTCGACTCGTTCGAGAAAAAACGTCCCAAACGGGCGTTTGTGGCAGAGGTCATGAAAGACTTTGCCCCCGTGTTGGCACGCTAACACGCGCGCTAGTGCGGCACTCTTGCCCGCTGACACGCTTTTAAACTTCCTGCTCGTTTTCGTCAGCATGGGCTACATGGACGAGCTGCTCAAGACTGCTAAGAAGAAGGGGGAAGAAAAGCAGCCCGCGAAGGAAACGGCAACTGGCGGAACGCAGAAGCGGCCTGAAAAGCAAAAGGCGAGGCTGCCCGAATCAATTCCAGTGCGCAAGCCGGAAACAAGGGAGGGAATCCTGGAAGCCGAGTACGTCGGCAAGCGGACTCGCATAGCCTCGTACGGGCCGGTTGAAATTTTTCGTGTTGAGGGCAAGCCGCTCCTGATCTATGCAGTTCCGGTGATCAAGCCCGCCGGGCCTGAAAAAGTGGTAGTCAACACAATAAAGGAAGCCGCGACACGGCTGATCACGGTAGCGCCTGAAGACATCCGCGACCCTGTCCGGCGGAGGAATTACTACTTCAAGCAGGTCAAGGACATCATTTTATCCAGCCCCGAGCTTGGCGTGCCACAGACAAAGGTGGACTTTTACGCCGACATAGTCGTTCGCGAAATGATCGGTTACGGCGCGCTGGACCCGCTCACGCAGGACGATGGTTTGGAAGAGGTCATGGTGATCGGGCCGGACAGGCCGGTGTACGTGTTCCACCGCAAGTACGAGATGCTCGAGACCAACATAATCTTCGGAACCGATGAGGAGATACGCAACATCATATCGCGCATCGCCCGGGATGTCAACAGGCGCGTAGACCAGAGCAACCCAATGCTCGACGCGAGACTTCCGGATGGCTCGCGCGTGAACGCCACGGTCCCGCCGGTTTCGCTCGGGGGGTCGACCCTCACTATAAGGAAGTTCAGGGCAGACCCGCTCACGGTTGTGGATCTGGTGAGGAACAAGACGCTCGACCCGGAAATAGCCGCCATGTTGTGGATGGCGGTGGATGGTGCTGGCGGCAAGCCGGCAAACGTGCTGGTGTCTGGCGGAACGTCCTCAGGCAAGACGAGCATGCTTAACGTGCTCTGCTCGCTCATCCCGTCGCGCGAGCGCATCATAACCATAGAGGACACGGCAGAGCTTCTGCTTCCCGTTGACCACTGGGTACGCTTCGAGACGCGGCCTCCGGGGCTGGAGGGGACGGGCGAGATCACGATGGACATGCTCGTCAAGAACTCGCTGCGCATGAGGCCTGACAGGATAATAGTCGGCGAAGTGCGCGGGGAAGAGGCGTTCACGCTTTTCTCGGCGATCAATACGGGACATCAAGGCAGCATGGGTACGCTGCACGCCAATTCGGCGGATGAGACGATAACGCGCGTGCTGAACCCACCCATGAACGTGCCGGCGGCCATGGTGGGCGCCCTTGACATGGTCGTAACAATGCAGCGCGTTTTCGATCGCAGGAAAGGCCTGATCCGGCGGGTGACGGAAATCGCCGAGGTTTTCGGCGTCACCAAGGAGGGCCCGCAGCTGCAAGTTGTCTACGAGTGGGACCCTGCGACAGACCGCATCCGCGAAACCGGCGCGCCGTCAAGATACAAGCAGACGCTCTCCAAGTTCACGGGCCTGTCAAAGCACGACATCGACAAGGAATTGAAGGACAGGCAGAAGTTCATCGAGTCAATGGTTTCAAAGGAAGTCTCGGGGATGAAGAGCGTGATCGCCGAGCTGCGCAAGTTTGGCGCGTGATGGCATGGCTGCCGCGCGTAACATCAAGAAGCTCGTAACCGGCGAGACCCCTGCCAACCTGCCGGTAGGTGAGGAAGACGTCAACCTCGATGCTGTCGAAAGCGTCGTAAAGCGCATGAAAAAACAGATGGCCGAGCGTGCGCCGGAAGAGTCGCCCGAAAGGGCGGCAGAGATAAGGCAGATGGTCGAACTCGGACCGTCAGCGCTCAAGATAAAGACGGGAGAGCCGGACGAGCTGCTCAACCAGACCGGCTTCGTGCGCGCCATGGGAAAACTATTCCTCGCATTACAGGCGCCCTTGGATTTCATGGCGCGCGGCCTCGTGAGGATCGGCGGCGACTCATTGCGCCACAACCTTGCAGCGTCTGACATGGTCTACTCGCCGCGCCAGTACGCAGCGCTCGCCATTGCATCCATCTTCCTGATGGAAATGATATCAATAGTGCTGGTGCTCGCCCTGACGTTCATTTTCAAGCTCTCCTTCATCATCCCGCTCGTGTTCCTGCTGCTCATTCCATTCATGGGACTCCTCTTTTCGGTCATGGTGCCAGCCAGCAGGGCGGCAAAGCTTGCGGCAGAGCTGGACAAGCAACTCCCGTTCGCATTGCGCCACATGAGCATCGAGATCCGCGCAGGCGTGGGAATCTACAAGACAATGGAGAGCGTCTCCTCGTCGGGCTACGGGCCTGTCTCAGACGGCTTCAAGTACGTGCTCTTCTCCATAGAGAAGGGAATACCGACAGAGCAGGCGCTAGAGAACTGGGCAGAAAGGACGCGCAGCGACGGCCTCAAGCGCGCGGTATCCCACTTGGTAAGGGCGCTGCGGACCGGCGGCAACCTCTCCCAGATAATGGTCACGATAGCCGAGGACGTGGCGTTCGAGCGGCGCATCAAGATAGCCGACTACGCCGAGAAGCTCAACCTGCTCTCGCTGTTCATAATGATGGTTGGGATCGTCTTGCCTGTAATGATGACAGTATTGACTTCCATAGGCTCGTCCCCTTCAATTCAAGGGTTCCTTGCGACCTTCTCGTTCTTCTCGCCGCTCATGCTGGGGATGATCTACTTCGTGCTTGTCCCGGCGCTGCTCATCTCGTTCATCATATTCATCAAGGGAGCCGACCCGGGTTCGTGATGCGATGGCTTCAAAGCTTATTCAAACGTACGAGGACTCACTGGAATTCATAGGGTGGAAGATCCCGGCAGTGATGCTCATCCTGCTCTCCGTGGTAGTCTCGGTGGTAGCGTTCGTCGCCGGGTTCTTCCTCGGCGCCGACCTGCCTCTCGTCTTCCTTGTTTCGCTGCTGGTCGCCGACCTCGGGTTAGGGCTGCCGCTCTACATTGCCAACAAGAAGGTGGGCGCGATAGAGAAGCGCCTGCCTGACGTGCTCCACCACCTCTCGATCACGCTCAAGACCGGCGGCACGATAGAGACGGCATTGAAGGAGACGGGCCGCATTGATTACGGCCCGATAACCGTCGGCTTGCGGGAGATGCTGCGCCAGATCAACGAGGGCAAGACTTTCGAGGACGCCTTCCGGGACTACGCCCTCAAGTCGCGCTCTGAAATGCTCGAGAAAGTTGCCATCATAATCATCGCTGCGCGCCGCGCAGGCGGCGGCCTGCTCGACACACTCGACGCACTCGCGGAGGACATTCGTTCGGTCTACCGCCTGCGCCAAGAGAGGAGGTCAAAGACGCTCATGCAGTTCATGTTCATCATAGTCGCCGGTTCGTTTGTGGCGCCGTTCGTCTTCGGCATACTCAGGTCGGTGATACAGGTGCTTGCAAAGGTAGGGACCTCCGCTGCCGACCCCACGCTCGCCATTGGGTTGACAAACCAGTTCGACCTGATGTTCAAGGGCTTTCTCATAATAGAGTCCGCCCTGACAACATTCGGCGCAGTGCAGGTGCGCGAGGGGAAGATCACCAGCGCGGTGATAGTCGCGCCGATCACCATACTCATCTCTTACCTGTTATACTCGGTTGTCGGCGGCTCGTTCATGGGCCTGCTGATCGGCGGCGGGTAGGGTTCGATGGAGCGCGGCCAGTCGTCGCTGGAATACCTGATAATACTCGTTGCCGTGCTCGCCTCGGCATCATTCATAATACTCCTTCTGGGTGGGAGTTTTACTCCGGAAGTCTCGGCGTCCCAAATCGCCGCCTGCCGTCAGGCAGCCTCAACCTGCCAGTCAATCAAGCTAGCCAACCCGTCATACGATTGCATTCCCTTCTGCGTGACGCAATGCTCGGACGCAGGCGGCAAGGACGTCGTCGACAGGCAAACAACAGCAAACGGCGGCGGCTCGCTCGGCGCTGGCGCCTCGTGCTGCGCTGCAGGAAAACCGCAAGGCGTTTACAGCGGCGCGCCCCGCTGCTAGCGAGGCTTAAACGACCAGCTGCTAGTGAGGCTTAAATATGCGGCGAACGTTTCAAAATTGTGCGCAAAGTTTTGTCTGGTGGTGGGCAGTCGTCGCTCGAATACCTAATAATAGTAGTGGCAGTCCTGGCGGTTTCGGCTTTCATAGTCATGTTCGTAGGAGGCTCGTTCGGCGTCCAAAAGGAGCCCGCCGCCATTTCAATCTGCAAGGAGGCAGCGGCCCAGTGCAAGTCCTTGCGGACCATAGACCCGACCATCGATTGTCCCGCATGCGTCGCCCAGTGCTCGGACAAGTCCACCGGGAAAGACGTAGTCGACAGGCAAACAGCAAACGCGCCGGGCGGGCCTTACGGCACTGCCGCCATGTGCTGCCGGCTGGGGCTGCCTGACGAGATCTACTCGGGCCGCACCACCCAATGCACGGCAGCACCAAAGACAGACGCCAGCCTGACTTCCATCTCCCTGACCACTCCCAACCCAACGCCGGGGCAGCAGGTTCTGGCAATAACCGCGCCGGCCTTTGACGTTGGGACGACCACGATCGCCAAGATGACCATATCATTCTCTGGCACGTTTTTCGGCGCTGCCCCGCCGCAACCGGTCACCTGCAAAACAGGGGTGCTGACCCCACGATCATGCTATGGGGCAGTATATTACGTGAACGCCCCCGGAACCGCCGGCCTGTACGACGTCAAGGCAGAGGTCACCGCGTTATTCGCTGCCGATGGCAGCGCGCTCACCGACGCCAACCCGGGCAACAACAAGTTCACAATAACCGTGCCGGTGGGCGTCGCCTCAAAAAAGAACTACGACCTCGCGGTCCAAATCGACTTGGCCAAGACGAACGCGCTGGCCAACGAAAAAGTCGCCTACACCGGAACGGTGACAAACGTGGGCTCACAGCCCGTGACGCCGACGGCCAGCCTGACAGTGCCGCAAGCAGCAGTCCAGAAAGAGCAGACCAGCACCACCTGTTCGGGCCAGCTGGCGTCAGGTGCCTCATGCCAAGTGAAGGGAAACGTCTGGTCCGCTTCGGCGGGCTCGTACAGCATCACTTTCTCGGCCACGTCGAGCCCGGCTGACGAGGACAACTCCAACAACCAGGCTTCGCTCGTGTTTACGGTAAACGAGGCCCCGAAACCCAACCTCTACGTAAAGAGCCTTACGATAACGCCTAACACCGGCACGCCGGGCACGCCGATCACGATCACCTCGGTGGTCCATCTGGAAGGCTCAATTTCCAGCACGTACGCGTACCAGGTCACGATGAACCCAAAGAATGACGCTTCACAAAAGACGATTATAACCGGCGGCCAAGTCCCGTCGGGCAGCCATGCAGCAGACAGCGATTACACGATAACCCGCTCTGGCACGGCAATAACCATCCCGACGGGCTATCCCCCCGGAGCCTACACAGCCACGATAACCGTCGATTCGGCAGGGGCGATTGCCGAGTCAAAAGAGGACGACAACTCGTTGTCGACAGACGTGACGGTGCAGCAGCAGGACGTCGTGGACGCCGAGGCCGTGTCGATAGCTCTCGGCTGGCAGCCGGATGGAAGCAACCCGGCCTACCTTCCTGCGCTGACCGATGTGTTCGGCGGCCGTACGGTAAAGGTGTACGCCCTTTACTGGACCAACAACCCCGACGGCTCGACAACCAAGCACGGCGGCATAAAGAACGCCGGAACCAAGGCCGGCACCATAACCTACAAGATTTACGACTCGTTCAGCGGGGCCGACACCGAGATAAAGTCCGGCACCTGCGGCCTGGTCGCCGGTGGCGGGGAATGCTCTGTTGAACCGTTTGACTGGGTGGTGCCTGCAGACAAGATTGGCGCCCACCAAGTCAAGCTCAAGGTGGCAGCGAGCGGCGACGCCAACCCGGGGAACGACGCCAAGACGCACGACTTCAACGCCAACAGCAGGACTGGCAGCTCTGCCGCCTCGGTCAACGACCTGACTGCTGTGTATGAGGATGATTACGTTAATCGCGATTTCTATGGCCGCGACGTTGTCAGGGTGGAGAAAAACCGCGTCAGCGTCGCGAGTGGCGACGTCTACTTCCCCAGCGGCCGCATCGACGTTGACGCCAACGGGGCGATTTCCGTGGCGACCTTAGACCGCGTCGACTCGCCACCAGGAACCAGGGATCTGGCATTCGTGGCGTACTACAACTCCTACACCAAGTCTTACGAGTATATCCTGCGATACACCGCACCTAGTGGCGGTTACTACGACCTCGGAGCAGGAACGATAGACACGGAAAGTGCTGGCGGCAGGTGGGAACGCGTGCGCGCGGTTTCGTTCAGCTCGACCGAGTCGGGCCGGCTGGACTCGGTGGCCGTGTTTTACGTGGTGCGCAGCACTGGCGGCTCGCCCGGGTTTGACTACAAGTTCAGGATATATTCGGTCATTAAAGCCCCTTCCAACCTGGACACGGTCGTGCTGTCAGACTTTGGTACGGTGGTTTCCATATCGCCGGGGTCGGACGGCTCCACGTCTGGCGGGGAAAAATACACCGGCAACGAAATAGCGCTGGACGTCACCCCGCTAAGCTCCGAGTCCAACGCAAAGCAGGACCTTCTCCTGTTCGTCTACTCAAACGACAACTCAGACGCCTATTCAGCCCGCTTGTTCAGCACCACCGCTAGCGCGTTCCGGAACATTTACGAAGCCCGCAACCCCCAAGGCAATCCAGCCGCCGATCCTACCATCGATACGGTGTACAAGGTCAACACCGACCTGACAGAAAGCACCGAAATCTCGGCGGCAACGGCCAATTCGGACGGCCTGAACTGGATGAACAACCTCGCCTATGTCGCGTTCTCGGACGCTGGCAACAAGAACTACAAGTTCGTGCGCTACAACACCGCCACCTGCAAGTGGTACACCAACGCCCAAGGGCAGGAAGTCCACCCGTGCGGCGACAACATCAACTACAACACGGTGACGCAGGCCACATTCACGCGGGGCAGCCCGGGACACATAGACGACGTTCCCTCGACGGGTTCCTGGACCGGCATCAAGGCAGTGGCTCACGATTCGACAAGTTATACCACCAACCCGGACGGGTCGGTGACGGTCACTGGCCACGGCGTGATGGACCGGGTAGCCTTTGCCTACACCAAAAATGTGGATGCAGCTTACCGCTACAAGGTTATCAACCACGACGGCATCGCCGTGGCTGGGCCAGCCAACCTTGCATTTCACAGCGCCGGGACCTCGAACCAGGACTTGGCATTCCTTGACGGCACGGCGTTCAGCGTCGAGCCAGGCTACCTCAACGGCATCGCGTTCAGCCTGTACGGCGACCCTGACCTGAGCTCCGGGCAGGCCTACTATATTAGGGGTATTAGGGGAGCCTATGGGACTTTTAGTCAACAGCTTGGTGGATATCCATTTGGTGCCGACCAAAAGACCCGCCGGACGGCAATCGCCGCCGGCACGGCAACCAACTGGAACCCGATCTTCCGGTAAAACTGATCATCATGAATAAGGGTAGATGCGTGCTTGTCATGAAAAATGCATTCGGGAAGAAACGCCTAAAGGCCCAAGGCTCGCTAGAGTACATGATACTCATAGGCGTGGTGCTGGCCATAGCAAGCGTCGTCGTGCTATTCATTTCGGGTTCGTTCCAAGGACAGACGGCGAGCGGCCTTTTCGCAAACTGCCGTTCGGCTGCAGGGCAATGCCAGATATCCAAGCTCACCAGCCCGGACGACCCGTGTGTTCAGTGCCGGCAGCAGTGTGCTGATC
>JACOVT010000032.1 GCA_016177165.1 Microcaldota archaeon | reverse complement strand
GTTACTGCTTATCCAGGAGCAAAAACGCTTGCTGGCCCGAAAATCGTGGAGCTGCCGGTCGACATTCTTGTCACTGCCGCGATCCCCGACCTGATCAACACCGCAAACAAAGGTCGAGTCAAAGCCAAACTAATCATCGAGGGCTCCAACATACCAATGTCCCATGACGTCGAGGAGCGGCTGCACGAGCGCGGCACGCTTATCGTGCCAGACTTTGTTGCCAATGCCGGGGGAGTCATCTCATCTTACGTGGAATACGTGGGCGGCAAACCTGCCCAAATGTTTAAGCTGGTCGAACAGAAAGTTTCCAAGAACACCAAGCTGGTGCTGGACGCCTCAAAGAAGAGCGGAAAGTCGCCTCGAAAGGAGGCCGAACGCATCGCGCAAGAGCGCGTGCTACGCGCGTGTAAGACGTGCGATCCCAAGCTAGGGATCAAGTTCTAGTTAGGTTCCGCTGCATTCCCTGACAAGCGTCCTGCCTAACACCTGGGTCCCACACCGAGGCATCGCGTCCGGGCCGGTTTCACTCAAGTACCATTGTGCTCGGTTCTCGCGAAGCTTGGAATCGACCACAAGACTTGTTGGAAGGCCTGCCTTGGCATATCCTGCGCGCAGCACTTCCAGCACCTCTTGGCGATCCAGAGGCAGCGATACCTGAACGTAAAACGTGTGGTTCTTCAGTAACGTGTGATTACTCAGGTCATACATTTCAAATGCAAACTCTACAGGCTGCTGTTGGGTGCAGCCGGCCAGAAACAGCAGGGCTGCTACCGGCATCACGGCGAGTAGCTTCATGCCCCTAGCATGGCCGGCCGCTTATTAAAGGCACGGTTATCTTTCGGACACAACAACCCTGAACGGCATTCCTTGCAGCAACACGAAGCGCGCGGGCTCGCGGGCCTTGCGGATGATGATCCTGTCGCCCTTGCTCAGGTAGACTATGCGCGGGTTGGCGTCGCATGCTAGCAAGCCGCGCCCCCGGACAACTTCCACGACCATCCGAGAGTTTTCAGGCAACACGGCATGGGTTGTTGGCTTTATGGGGTGGTTGAACGCCAAACCGATGCCGCGCGAAAAAGTCTTGCGCGTGATGGCCTTGAAGTATGCAGTGGATCCAAACGGCGTGGAAATGACCACTCCGTCGCCAAGGCATTCCCAGCGACGGCGGCCGGCGCTGACGCGCAGCCCGACTGCTTGCGGCAATAGGTAGTGGATGTTGACGTCGTTTATCGCGTGTAGGACGCGGCCTCCAACGCGCGCCTCTAGCTTGATAGATTTTACTACCACGTACTTGCGCTCGCGCAATAGTTTCCAGTACTTTTCAAGCGGGGAGTGAGTGCACTTCTTGGCGCACTTGTGGTAGATGAACAGTTTTGGGACGCCGGGAAACTTTTGCTCCGCCAGAAGGAGCGTTCCGTCCCCACCAACGCAGGCGACGACATCAGGGCGCAGGCGAGTGGTTTCGAACCCGAGCGAGCGCACCTCCCTGCGGATCCGGCGCCTCCACTTGCTTACGACAGCCAACAGCATGCAATCACAGCTTGGATGAGAAGGCCTCGAGGAACTTGGTAGTGAACGATGGTTGCATCATCGTGATTAGGTTGCCGTCGATCGTCACGCCTTCGCCGCTCGGTGTGGCGCCCTTTGACTCGACCAGCTTTTTCTCGAGAGGCCAACACGCAACCTTCCTGCCGGAAAGCAGGTTTGCCCTCGCCAGCACGCTAACGGCAAGATCCATTGCCCCGACAGGTTTTCCACCATCAAGAAATTCCCTCATCACGGAATGGGCACGCTCCTGCTTGTAGTAGTAACTGGCTCCCGGTCCCCCTATCAGCAACAGGGCGTCGAACTCGCCTGCTTTTATGTCGCTAAGCTTTGCCTGCGGATTCTCTTTTGTCCACAGTATGCCCAGCGACGGGCTCTTTCGGTCCGAGACAATCGTGAGCTTGTGGCCGCCTCCTGAAAGCGTTTTCTTTGCCTCTTCCAGCTCGCCGTCCTTGAAGCCGGACGGCGGGATGAGCAGCAGGATGCGGGACATCGGATCAACCTAGTTTTTCAAGTATTCTTTTGCCAAACGCACGGGCGGCGTGCGGGCCCTTGCCGGTTATGAGCAGGCCGTCGACTTCCACGTCCGCGCCGGTGTAGGTGCCGCCGCTCTTTTCCACGAGCGGGCGCGTGTCCGGCCAGCCAGTGACTTTGCGGCCGCGCACCACGCCGGCGTTCGCGAGCGTTCCGGTGGCAAGGCAGATCGAGCAGGTTGGTTTTCCCGCCTTGTAAAAAGCGTTGACTAAGGAATGTGCTGTCTTGTCGTTCCAATAGATTGACGAGCCGCCCCCACCGACGAAAACTATTGCGTTGAAATCTTTTTCCTTGACTTCACTGAGCAGCATATCAGCAGTGACCCGCGCGCCCAACATCCCCGTACACTCGCGCGTGGTGCTCGCTACCTTGCACTCGACTCCGGCGGCTTCGAAGACTTGCTTTGGGTGCAAAAGCTCCTCGTCGCGGAAGTCTTTCTGGGCTAATACAAAGATGACCCTTGCCACGCTTAAATGACGAGTTGCTTATTTAAGCAGCTTTTGGCGCAGCTCGCGCAACCGCTTGTCCGAGAGGCCTATCAGCGGCGCGTATGCGGGGACTTCAAAGCGCTTGCACATGTCGGCGAACTTGCGCGGCGAGCGCGTGGATGTGATAACGCCGAGGCACTTTTTCCAGCGGATGACCTCTTCCTCCGGGCGCTTGAAGAAAAGCAAAGGTGCTGGAATAGCCCAGCCACGCAATGGCGCGGCCTGCCCTTTTTGTTCCTTTCGTTTAAACGCGCAGATGAGCTTTGCCCCGCGCTTGAGCATCAGCCAGCCCGCAAGAGCGGTGTTGTCATCCTCGAGCAGCAGTAGCATGCGGCCGGCGCTGCCCAATGGCAGCCCGCCGGGGCCTGCTTCCTGTTTTGAGAAAACATACGCCTTTCCGCCGTACACTTCGATGAACACCTGAACGTCGGGGTGTTCCAGGTCGACGGCCGCGCCAGTGCGCCTGCGTATAAACTCGCCGACCTCGCGGTTGATCGCCATCGAGTCCTTTGGGAACTCCTTTGTGAGCCTCTTGGTCCGGACAGCAAACGACATTCCCTTTTTCAGTCCGCTTTTGCTGGCGTTCAAGAGTGCTGCTGTCTTGATTGCATGCAACAATGACGTGGCCCGGACAACTCTTACGGCAGAGGTTGAGGCCACGCCGAATACCCTTGCTGCTTTTTGTTCGCAAAGCTTCTCCAGCCGCTTGGGGCAGTGAACCTCTATGCGCCATTTCCGTGACACGACGCGGCAACCGGGCAGGGCCTTGCGCAAGTTGTTGGACAGGCGGGATATCATCTGGTGGCGGACGTAGTCCGACTTGGTGTATATCTCGCCGTGCCTTACGATTATCACGCCTTGTTGACGCAGTCTGGTTAAAAAAGTTGAGCGCTCGAGACTAGAGTCAGTATAGACAGCGAGACCGGCAAGAACAAAAGCAGGTAAATGATGGCGTTCTCTTTTCTGCCGTCCTGCACGGCCACGAACACCGCTGCAATTATTGAGAAAAGCGCTGCATACAAGCCGCTTCCCAGAACAGCGGCGCCAAACAGCGCCTTGCGAGTGTCCTCGTCGGCGCCAAACCGCAGGATACTATTGTCGGGTGATGCAATGCTTGAAGAGAGCGATATGACAGAACCCAGCATCACCGGCAACACTAGGCATGCCGAGGCGATCACGGTATACTTCTCCACAAGGATTGCCGAGGCGCGCTCGCGCGTTGCCTGCAGCGTCATGCTGGCGTCATCGGCAAGGCTTGAAAGAACTTTTGACATGTCACAGCCGGTGCGGTAGCCTACCATCATCATTGAGCAGAACCTTGAGAGCAGTTTGGAGTCGTTGCGCTGGGCGAGGCGCTTGAGAGCGCCCTCGAAAGTCTCACCGTTGGTTATTTCGGCATGGCACTTTTGTAACTCTTCAGAAAGCTCCCCGCGGCCGGAAGCAAGCGACTCCACCAGATCCTCTGGGGACGAGAAGGAGGCCTCTGCAGAAGCAGCGTACAAGGAGGCGACCAACTGGCTTTCCATGGTGGCAGTGCGGCGTGCGGCCAGCACCCTTGGCACGTACAAAGCCGCAATCAATGGCGTTGATGCCAGAACCACAAGAGCAGGAAACTTTGGAACGAAGGCCGCAAGCGCGGCACACAGCAAGGCCGAACCGCCCGCGCCGACAGCAGTCAGCGTTTCCGGTTTCTGCTTCCAGCCCAGCTGCCTTAGGCTCCTTCCCAAAGAGTCAAGCCTGCGCTTCCACGCAAGACGCAGTGATTCTTCTATCATGCAATCACGGGCTTTTTGACCTGATGAACGCCAGCAGGGCGACATCTATGAGTGGAAAAACCACCGCGGAGAGCAGCACCAGTTGAGTGGGGGAGAAAACCGGCTCGAGGAAACTTGATGAGACCACAGAGAACGATAGCAGCATGGATGGCACGATAGCCGAGGCGCCGATGAACATGAGCGAGTAGAACACCAGCTTGCCGCCGAACTCCTTTAGGCGGTGATGAACGACGGACTGGGCCCCTTCAGCTGCTTTTGATAAGGTGGTTGACATCCTGCCCGACTTTCTGTACGCGTTTGAAAGCTGGCTCATTGCATGCCCGAACATGCTGGAATCAACGCTTTTTGACGCCTCGGCAAGCGCTTCTGGAACGCTAGCTCCTGCCTCGATCCGCCTGATTATGGCATGAAACTCGCTGCCGCAGGCAGAGCCCGAAGCCGCCATCCGTAGGCACTCCTCAAAAGGCAGGCCAAGCGCGACCATGGACGACATTATGCGTAGCGAGTCGGCGAGCGACGACTCAACTCCCAGCGCGCGTTTCCTCTTTCTCGCTGATGGGTAGAGCAGAAAGAGCGACAGCGCTGCGGAAAACACTGCAAAGGATAACACCGGCCATTCGGCAAGGAGCGGCGCCGTCAAAACGCTGAACGCGGCGCATATTGAGGCGAACCCGATGCATGCGCTGAAGTAAGCCCTTGGCTTTACCGATAGTTGGGCTTGGTAAAGGTCGAGACCCAATCGGGACTCGAGCCTGCGCGTCAATAGTCTTCCGGCGAAGCCAAACCTCGCCCCGACAAACCCGGCTGCTTTTTCAATCAAGGCCAGCACCCATAAAGTCGTTTGCCGCTGAGCTAAATTCTGCAAAGTCGGATGGGGCCTGCTCAAGGAAATGCTTCCTGCGCGAAAGCTCTGCCTCTGGGCTGTGATTTCCAAGCGATACCTTGATCTTTTCAAACGCGGGTGAACCAAGGTCGTCAAGCCGCAACGAACCTTTTGGGTCTATCGAGAAGACCGGAAGCAGGCTTGGCACTCTTTCGCCGTCGTAATCCTTTGTGAGGGCGCATATCTCGGTGACTTTGCGCACGTCGCGCTGTTCGTCGAGCGAGTGCCACCGCTTTTGCGTGACTATTATGTCTATGGCGCCCAAGCCGGGAGCATTTTGGCTAAGGCTTGATAGGCGTGACAGGCACTCGTTGGCGCTGCCTGCGTGGAAAGTCGCAAACGAGCCGTTTCCCTGTCCTGCAAGGAGCGAGTTCATGAGGGCCGTGGCCTCTTCACGGCTTCTCACTTCACCCAGCACCAGCCTGTCGGGCCTCATGCGCAGCGAGCCCGTGACAAGGTCTTCTGTCCGGCAACCCGCCCGCTGTTGCGCAACGAGCCTCACTAGTTGCGAATGGTGGGGGGCCACCACTTCGGGGGTCTCTTCTATGCACACCATGCGCTCGTCCAGCGGCACAAACGAAAGCAGCGCATTTAGGAGCGAAGTCTTTCCTGACCCGGTGTTGCCGCATATGACGATATTCGATCCGCACTGCACGCAGAGCCAGAGGAAACCCATTGCCTCTGACGATGTGCTGCCAAGGTCGATTATTTCGCGCGGAGAAAGCGGGAACAGGTTGAATCTCCTTATGGAGAGCTCGACGCGGCTGCTCACCGGCGGAATGACTGCGTGGAGCCTGCCGTAACCAATTGTTGCGCTCAGTACCGGCTGCCTCAAACTCAGCCTGCGCCCCATCGGGCGGGAGATGCGGTTTACCAAGTCCACCAGCTTCTGCCCTGACACCACCCGAACATTGCAGTCTACCCAGCCCCGCCTGCGCAGGTAGGCGCGCACAATCCCGTTCTCGCAAGCGCTTATGTCCTCAATATTGTCGTCGCGCAGCAGCGAGTCAAGGAACGAAAAGCCTTTTGCCTCCAGCTCAACGAGCCTGCAGGCCTTGTCCAGCGAGTCGTCTGACAGGTTGAGCTTGCGGGCCCTGTTGGCGCGCGCAATGAAAGCCCTCAAGGCGCGCTTGTCAAAGCCATGCTGCTTCGCGTAGTCCAAGGCGAGCAGCGCGGCGCTCGTTTCATTCTCGTCGAGAGGCAGCGCCCCCGAATAGTAGCCCTCGCTGCAAACGGAGTAACCGAAAGCCTCCTCAAACAACACAAGAGGATCATCGCCCGTGAATGTCATTTAACCGTTTTGCAACCGCAGCTGGTTGGTTTGGGTTTTAACCGGGCCTGGTTTGTTGCGGTTAATCGCAACGCAAAGGGCTTTTATTCCATCAAAACAAGCCATATGCGTGATGATCTCTTTGAACGGGCCGTTCAGCCTCGAGCACACCCTGCTATGCGGCCAGTTCTTCCGCTTCCGACGCGAGGCACGCGCGGACGGAAACTGGTTCTTCGTGATGAACGGCCCCGCCCTCATCAAAGCAAGGCAAACTCAGGAAGGACTGGAATACGATGCCGTAAACGCAGGCGAGCACGACATCCGGAGGCTATTCGGCCTTGACCATGACTTGCCGTCCATACTTTCCAGCATACAGAAGGACGACCACATGCGCGAGGCAGTTTCCAAGTACGCGGGTTTGCGCGTGATGCGCCAAGACCCGTGGCAGTGCCTCGTGTCATTCATGTGCTCCTCGAACGCCAACATCCCCCAGATAAATAGGATGACCACCAACCTTGCCGCCCGCTGGGGGACGCCGCTCGAGCTGGACGGGTTCTCTACCAAGGCATTCCCAACCCCGGAGCAGCTGCGTGGGGCAAGCTTGCAAGACCTGCTCTCATGCGGGCTTGGCTTCCGCGCCAAGTTCGTCCACGAGCTCTGCTCCAATCAGCCAGACTTTGACGAGCTACGCAGGATGAGCTATGCAGATGCCCACGAGAAACTGATGGAAATAGACGGCGTGGCTGAAAAGATCGCCGACTGCGTCTCGCTCTTTGCACTAGAGAAGATGGAGGCCTTCCCCACCGACGTCTGGGTAGAGCGGGCGGTGCGCGAGCTCTACTTCAACGGCGAAAATGTATCCACAAGGAAGGCGCGCGAGTTCGGCAGGCAATACTTCGGCGAGCACGCCGGCTACGCGCAGGAATACCTGTACTATTGGCGGCGAATGAAGGACGTCAAGCAAGCTAAGCAAGTTTGAGCGCCTTGCGCAGCGCGGGCTCGTTATAACCGACAATGATCTGGCCGTCCACGTCGATGACTGGCACGCCCGTTTGTCCGGAGCGGTCGATCATTTCCTGCGCCCACGAGGGGTTCTTTTCCACGTTGCGTTCCTCGTACTTTACCTTGTTCTCGTTGAAGAATTCTTTCGCGCGGTGGCACCACGGGCACATTGTGGTGGTATAGATCGTGACTTTTGCCATGTAATCACTTAGCATACAAAGATCTTAACCATACTATATAAAACTGCTGTAATCATAAGATGCATTTATAGTGGTTAATGTTATGTCAGACTGGGTTTTAGAAAACCTAAAGGAAACCGATTCGTATCTTTTCTTCTCCAAAGTCGATCCTAGATACCCGAGACTGGGAGATATTATAAAAAAAGCCGTTAACAAAGAACAAGTTAGCAACGCAGACGTTGTAATAATCGGCATTCCAGACGACACCGGTATAAAGAACAACAAAGGCAGGCCAGGTGCGGCTGGCGCGCCAACCAACGTAAGAAAATACTTCTACAAACTCACCACGGGCTGCTTTGTACAGCCACTGTCAAAACTTACTATAGTCGATGCCGGCGACATTATTATCGAAAGCAATATAGAAAAAACACATGAGCGCGTAAGACAAGTAATTGCAAGAATCACTGAATCTGGCGCCATACCTTTGTGTATTGGCGGCGGGCACGATTTTAGCCACCCCTGTGTTGCTGGAATCGTAGGCGCATATGGCTTGAAAAAAGCTACCCTTGGTCTGATAAACATAGACGCCCACCTAGATGTCCGGGACCTTACTTTCGGAATCAATAGCGGCACGCCACATTTCAGAACACTTGAGATGCCTGGAACTCCAGTCAATGGAAAGAACTTTGTTGAGTTTGGCATCCAAGAGCACCACAACTCGCCAGAACATTACAAGTATGTTAAGGAAAAATTAGCCACAGTTATGTCGCTATATGATATTCACAGAAAAGGAACCGAAGAAGAGTTTAACCGGGCGCTAAGAATAGCTGGGTATGGAACCAGCCATATTTGTGTTACTTTTGATATCGATGCCACGCGCATGGCAGACGCGCCGGGCGCGAGCGCCT
>JACOVT010000029.1 GCA_016177165.1 Microcaldota archaeon | reverse complement strand
GTTTACGGTCAGCCGGACCGACTCGTTGACAACCGTAGCCTCGCTGCCTGCGCCCGTCGCGCGGAATACCATTTGTATGTTATATAGTCCGAGGGGCGAGTCGGTCCCGGGGGTGATCGTCCAGTTAAAGGTGGCGCTGGCCCCTACTGCCAGCGTTTGTATGGGCGAGTTGTTTGCCGTTATCGTGAAGGTGGAGTTCTGGTTTCCGACGTCGGTCTTGGTCATGTTTAGGGGACCCGTGAACAGGTCGGTCACTGCTTGCCTACCAACGTTGTAGATTTCCACAGTGAGCGTTAACTTGTCGCCCCTGTTGACCGTGGCGCTGGATATGATGGTGCGCGGGGTGAGCGAGTTGGTCTGGTTGGCAAAAGTGACTATGAAGTCGCCGCCGCTGGCCTCCTCCTCCAAGAACCACATTTCAGTGGTGGTGTTGTTCCTGAGCACGGTGGGGCTCTCAACGCGTATGCGCGCGGTGGAGTTGGAGACGTTGGTCCAGCCCCTGCGCGTCCATGTCACGCCGTCTGACGAGTTGGCGAACGAAATCGAGATGTTGCCGTTGACGTCGATCGCGCGGTAGTACATCTTGTACTGGGTCACGCCGTCGAACGTGTCAAGCAAGACGCTGGGCTGGTCGATCCAGATCTCGGTGTCATTATCCGTGAGCGATATTCCCCCCTGAGTCCATGCCAGCCCGTCGCTGCTCGTGGCGTACTTTATGAGCGTGTTGCTCGTGTTGTCCGCCTGGTACCACATCTTGTAGGTTCCGGAATCAAGCATGACCACCGGCGAGGCTATCGACAATTCGGTCGAGTTGTTGAACACGTTCACTGCTTGCGATGGGGACCAGGTGGCGCCTTGGGGCGCGCTGAAAGTGGAACTGTTCGTATAGAAGATCTCGGTGCTGCCCGTGCCGTTTTCTGCCACGAACCACATCTTGAATATGCTGCCATCAAGGATTACCGTCGGGTCGTATATCATGTTGTGCGTCGAGTTGTTGCGTATGGTGGTAGAGATGCCCCTCGTCAAGCCGAACTTGTTGGTCGAGTTCGTGAACCTGAACTCCCAGCCGGTCGAGTTCTCGACGCGGAACCAGGCGTTGTAGATGGAGCCGTTTAACAAGACCGTGATGCCATCCACCGTGGTGTAGGCGGTGGAATTGATTATGACCGTTTGGTCGGTGGTTGATGACCAGAACCTGCTCCCAAGTGCTGGCTGCACGGCGACAACTAGGAGTAGCAGCACCAGCGGGGCGCGTAGGCTCATTCGATCACTGTAAGAAAAAGGAACTCATATTTAAACCTGAGACTTGCTGTGTTCTGTTGAAAACGTACTGGAGGAACAAAGAAGGCTGGCTGGAGTAGAGGCCGACGGGCCCGCAACCAGCTCATCACAAGTAAGGCTAGTGGTCGAGCCTGTAGCGGAGCAGCGCCGCCACGCCGCCAAATGCCCGGAGCTTCTCGGCGTCGTCATTCTCTGACGACATGAAGACTATCCGGGTGTTGAAGCCTTCCGCCTTGTCCAGCAGGGGGCGCGCTTCGCTCCTGTTTTCGAGGAAAAAAGAGTCGAGCATCAGCAGCGTTTCAACTGCACCAGCCTCCACTGCCTCCCCAACTTTTCCGGTGCCGTAGCAGGCTTTCCCTTTTCTCCCGAGCTCGGCGATTATCTGGTCAACGAGGCGTGACTCTTCAGCCAGCTTGAACTCCCTCACTATGCCATCGATGGCGCGGGTCTTGAGCAGTTCAACCACGCCCTGGCGACCAGTGCCGTTTATCGCCCTGACAACCGTCTTGGCGGCCAGCTTTGCATCCTTTCCTTTAAGGAAGTTGAAGAAGTTTTCGCGCTCGAATCCCGGGCCTGCGATTATCAGCTTGTCCTGCACTCGCGACACGAGCGAGAGTATTTCCTGATAGTGCTTGTTGCGGATCTCCTTGCGCTCGTCGTCATACTTTCCCGCGCCAGAAAGGTGGACGCTCCCGCACGAGTCAAACCCGCCCTCCCGCAGCACGAAGAGCTCGGCGTCCCGCTCGTCCAGCACGAGTATGCTGACGCGCGGCTGGCGGGTGGATTCGGCGGCCTTGCGCAGGCGGTCCAGCTCGTATTTTTTCCATTCTCCCTTCTCGATCCTGAGGTCGTCCCCATCGCCGACTTCAAAAGAGTGGTGGGCGCCCAGATCGACCAGCTCCTCGGGCTTTCCCTCGGCGATCTTGCCGAGCAGCTTCAACTTTCCGGAATGGCGGTGGAACTCCACCTTTTCCACCACTATAGTAATATAGACGGGCTTGCGCTCCTGCGCCCCCGACTCGGCAACAAACTTGCGCGTCGTCCCCATCGAGGCGCGGTCTCCCGGAGCGATGACTTTCTCGAGCACCCACAGGTCCTCGAGGTTCTGCGGTTTCGCCCGGACAACGTTCTCGCGCTTGCTGAAAAGCATGAAAATGTTTGGTGTTGGATGTTAAAAAGAGACACCCTCAGCCACGAGAATCAGCAAATAACGCTACCAGCGTCCTCCACCACGGCGCAGCTTGCCGCTAAACAATTAGTACGCAATGCTTAAAAACCCTCCGCGCTTCAACAAACTGGGAGTATTGTGAAAGTAGACAAGTTCGGGCTTGCATCGCTTGTTGGCGGAATAGCCCTCGTGCTGATCGTCCTCCACTTCGGGTTCATGAGCGGCCCTGCTGGCTGGTCGACTGCCGGACTGGTGGCGGCGATAGTGACGACAATACTGGGCGGCCTGATCCTCGCAGGGATACTGTTCTTCTTCATCGGGCTGTTCCTGCTGTTCCTATGAACCCGCGTGCCCGAAGTGCGGCTCTGCCGAATGCGTGATTCCGATAGTACACTCTTACCCCAGCTATGAGGATATAGAGGACGCCAAACGCAGGGCGGGCGTTGCCGAAGGCAAAGAGGGAAAGGACTACATTTACGGCGGCTGTTGTGTTATTCGGCCCAACCAACTTTGATTCGGCCCAACCAACTTTGATTCGGCCCAACCAACTTTGATTCTGCAGCAAGTGCTGCTCAACGCGATACTAGCTCGATGCTTGCCGGTTTTCCCCGCCCGTCCCACGCCGAGGCTGTTTTGATTGAAAAAGGATCGGCCAGAATAAGGTGAAACCGCCCCATGCGGGAAAAGAAATCCTTGTCCGCACGCGAAGGCCCGCCCAAATAACTGCCCGGCAGGCGGCCGCGAGGGGCCGGGTGCGAATGAAAAGTCCCGACGCTGGACGGGTAGATGGGCACGTCATAATACCTGACGTAGACCGAATGTGTGGTGAACTCGCCCGGCATGAGCACGAAGTCGCTCACCACACTTTTCTTTTGCAACAAAAGCCCGCCGACCTCACGGGGCTTGGCCTCGCGCGCCAGCTCCACCAGCCCTGAGAGCAGCTTGCCCGATACTTTCACACGAGCATGACTCCTCCGATCTAGATAAGCCTTAGCAGCGCCAAGGCTGTCGGGAAGGCGAGGCTGCTGGTCGTGGCCACCAGCGGCACTCCCAAGCGCCGGGCAAGGACGGAAATGCTCGCCGCAGTGAGGAAAACCAGCAGGCCGTAAGCTCCCGCGAACAGCAGGTTGGAAAAAACTAGAAACACGAGACCAACCAAGCGGACGGGACGGCCTGCAGCGAGCTTCTGGCGGGAAACGTACAGGCAGGCGACCGCTGATATGCCGGCAGAGGCAAGCGCCACCCCTGCAACGTGCAGAACCGTGTCGTCCAGCAGGAACGACTGCATGAAGGCCGCGCTGCCGCTGCGAGCCTGCCCGGCGAGCAGCAGGGCGTAGAACGAGAACAGCATGTAGGAAACGTTGGTGGCTGCAGAGAACGCCACGAACTCATCCCCTCTCAGGCGCGCAAGCACCCTGCCCGCTGTAGAAGTCACGGCTGATGAGACCGCCGGGACAAGGCTGAACACTGATGACACCAACGATGCCGCCGCTGCAGAGAGCGCAATGCTGCGCGCAGTTGCTGGCCGCGGGGTTGTTCCATCGCGAGCCCGCAAAAGCGCGCTGGTACCCCGCTCGCTTACACGAAGCGCGCCGGTACCCCGCTCGCTTACACGAAGCGCGCCGGTACCCCGCTCGCTTACACGAAGCGCGCCGGTACCCCGCTCGCTTACACGAAGCGCGCCGGTACC
>JACOVT010000028.1 GCA_016177165.1 Microcaldota archaeon | reverse complement strand
TTTACCAGCACGCTTCCCATTGAAGCGCGGGAGTCCAGCAGGATGGTCTTGCTGAAGTTGGCTGTCGAGTTCCTGTAGCGCACGTAATCCGTGGCGGTAAGGTCGCTTTCCACCACGTGCACGCGGCCGTCCGAGTCGACAGCACACGACAGCCTGCTTTCAATGTTGGACTGGGCGCTCAGCTTGAACCTGTTTCCCTGCATGCTCCACGCCGCGTCAGACGAGGAGGCGTTCGCGTAGGCGGCGTCGCTGGTGCCGTTCACGTAGAACAGGTGCCTCGAGTTATCCGCCCCAAGGCAGAGCGCGGCGTTAAGGTATTCCTCGCTGCCTTGGCGCGTCGCGCGTTCTATGGAGGTTTTATTCCATGACTTCCATGAACCGTTTAAAAACACAGAGAACCCGAGGAAAGCGGAGGTATCGTTGCGCTCGTAGGAGTAAGCTGCATGCACCCAGCCGTCGGCGTCTGCTGCCGCGGAAAGCGATGTTACTAACGTGCCGCTCTCCTGCTGCAGGGCGAGCGAGTACGACCAGTCCGACGCGTTGTCGGGTTTGCGGAATGCTGCCACGGCGCTCTTGTTTTCCACGTAGACTACTGTCAGCGCGCCGTTGGCGTCGAGCAGGATTGAAGGAAGGGTTGCCCCAATACGGCTGGCATTGAGCAGGGTGGTCTTGTTGAACGGCTCGGAGCAGTTCTGTGACGTGGCGTAGACCAGTTTCCCTGCGCTGGTGTATGTCGCATGGCAGCCGGACGCGTCGCGCGCAAGTGCGTTGCCGTTGGGCTGGGTGATCCCCCAAGGCCCGGGGTTGTCCATGCCGTCCTGTATCATGGCTGCATGTGCCACTGCCAGCAGGGCCAGCATGCATAGTGACGCGCGGGTGAGTCGCAAGAGCACTCTGCCTGTGTGGATTTGGCGCAATTAAAAGAAACTGTATCTACTTTACAGTCGGTTCAAAAATGCTTCGCGGGGTTTTGGCTATTTGGAGGTCTTTCTGCGGGACAGCACGTAAACTATTCCCACGAGCAGTATCACTACCACCGCCGCTATCAGGAAGCTGTTGTCCGCTGCCGCCCCCACTGGCGTCTTTTCGCCCGTCACGTTCTGCCCTGCCTGTGGCGGCTGCCCTGCTGATGGAGACGGCGAAACTGGCGGCTGCACGACTGGCGGACCAGGCGGCGACTTCTTGCCTATCGCAAAGGTGGAAAAGCCGGGCGAGCTCGCGGTGAAGTAACTGTAGAGCGCGTCCTTGCTCGAGAAAGTCGTCTGCAGGTCATTCCATGAGTTGGATGATGAGTACCTGTAGAGCACCACCTCGTCCACGCCGACGCCATTATTGGCCAACCACTTGTTGTCCACCTGGAACCTGATCTCGGCCCCTCGGATTTGGGTGTCGCTTATGCTTGTCAGCGTGAAGTCGACGTACTTGTAAACGACCGGTGAAGGTGCTGGCGCTCCTGAAGGCAGGCTTGCGGGCGCCACCGTCACCTTGACGTTTGCTGAAACGCTCTCGCTCGGGGTTATCGTGACGTCGGTTATCGAGTGCACCCACTCTCTTGGGATGTCGATGTTGTAAGGCTCGCCTGCCGTGACAGCCCCGACGTCCACGGTGACCGGCTGGGCGGCTACCGAGCCTTCTCCACCGCCTCCTCCGCCGCCTCCGCCGCCGGATGTTCCAGTGCTCGCGCTAGGCACGCTGTATGTGACTTTTATCGAGTTGGAGCCTTGACTGACGGTGGTGCCGGTTACCTCAACCGAACCCAGCGTGAACTGGCCGCTCGACAACCTTTGGTTGTTGATGTATACCTGCACGTTTGAGGCGCTGCTTATGTTCGGCAGGCGGTCGGACGATATGTTTAGCGAGCCGTCGACAGGCATCATCACGTTGGCCTCGTAGACGTTCGAGCCGGGCTGGCCTGAAGGGGCGCGTTCCAAGTCATCCGGTGGTTCTGGTATCGTAATTGTGGCGTTGAACCTGAGCGTGACGTTGGTCCCTAGGCCGAAGTCGACGAACTGCGTGTTTGAAATGTTGGTGAGGTAATACCTCACTCCGCCGAGGCAGAGAGTGAAGTTCTGTCCGCTGCCTATCTCATTCGAGGCGTTGAACGTGTTGCTGAAGCAATAGGAGAAGTTCCTCGCGCGCGGGGCGTCGCCGTTGCTCTGGTTGGTGAACGACTGGTTGACCATTAGTGACCAGTATGCTCCGCTGTAATTCCATCCCTCGAGCGACCAGTTGGCGCCCACGGTGAAGTTCTCGTTCACTCCGCCATGGGTGAAGTTGACCGACAGCGGGATGAAGAAGTCGAGCGTCATGTTTTCCGGAGTGTAGAACTGGTTGGCGCCCGACAGGTTGACGTAGAACGTGACGTTGGTAGCCGTCCCGGGACGCGGCGCCGTAGTGGAGTTGAAGCCGATTATCTGCTGGTCGCTCATGTTGATCGGCGGAATGCTCTGCAGCATCAGCGTGACGTTGTAGTCTTCACCGCGGTTTACGAGCAGCTCAAGCGTTATCGTGCCGTTCATGCTGGTGGCGAACGAGCCGTTGACCAGCTTGCCTGCCGACGGCGAGGCGTTTAACTCGGTGAAGCCTGACGAGTAATTACCCACGAATATGGTGAACTGGTTCTGCAGCACCGACGCAAGGTCGGAGCCGTTCGCCTGCCCCCTGAAGCCGCCGTTAAACGCGGGCGCGTACTGGGTCATTCTCGCGAGGCCCATCGGCGTGGTGAGCTCGAACGTCGACTTGACCGTGGGAATCATGCCGGGCACGAAAATCGTGATGTTGATTACAGTCTTGTTGTTTGACGTGAGCAGGTCGGCGCCGGGCGTTACGTTGAACGTGTAATTGTAGACGAGGTTTTCGAACACCGTCGGGCCCATGAACATCGGCCTGTCGGTGAAGAACGGCACGATCAGGGTGCTGTCGGCGTCATCCCCGCGGGGCCTGCCCTGGAAGAACGGAATTGGAACCGAGTAATTCTGCCTGTTCTGGGAAAACCTAACTTGCTCGGGATTAGCGACTGCCGCGGTTGACTGGTTGAGCCAGATTCTGGGTCTGGCTCCGTACACGAATATCACGCTGGTCAGGTTGTATGACCGCCAATTGCCCGCAACGTCGGAAACGTTTACAAACATTATTACCGGCCCGCCGGCCGTGTTGGTGGTGTTGAACGCGCAACCCGACCCGGTCCCGCCTGTCAGGTTTGCCGTTATTGGGGCGTTGATCGAGGAGTTCGCAAGGCAGACCACGGTTGTGTTGTTCGCCATGAGGGTATAGGTGATGTTGTAGGCGGAAAGGTTGCCGGTGTTGCCGTCGGTAATGTTGAAAGTGATGTTGACCTGCGAGCCTGTCGTAGTGACGTTGCGCGCCCCGACGGTCAGCAGGCTGCTGGAATTGGAAAGCAGCGAGAAGTTTGCTATCGTGGGGACTGCAGTGTCAAAGTAGACCGGCAGGTAGGCGGAAGTGTTGGCGGTAGACTGATTGGTCGCGTTGAACGCGGTGATGTTGACGTTCACCGTGTTGATCGCGCTCGGAATTCCATACGTTGCGTTGGTGAAGTTTGCCGCTACCCAGAAGCTGCCGCCGCCGGAAATGCCGACGCTGGAGTTGGCGTCGCAAACGATGCGCGTGGTGTTGTAGCGCCGGCAGAACCCGACCAGCCAAGCACTCGAGATGTTGGACACGATGTCGTTGTCCGAGAAGGTGATGTTGCCTAGCGCGCTCGCCCCGCCAGCGGTGTCAAAGGTGAAATTGGTCCCGTTCGAGTCGACCGCCGCAGGAACGCTTCCCACCGTAAAATTGATTACCCCGATTACTCCGTTGCTCGTCTGCCAGTGCACCCTCGAGGAGCCTGCTCCGGAAGCCGGCGCGCCGGCCATCGCTGTTGCCGACAATACCACGAGAAGTGCCACTGCGACCAGAAATCCACGCATTACGACCAGCTGGCTATGACGCTAACGGGAAACTGGTTTAAAAACCTTTTCCACCCGCGGCCATGTTAAAAATTCAGTGGAAAGGAACAAAAAATAGTTGGGCCGTGCCTAGCCCGCAGTCAGTGGTGGGCCGGCACACCCGGGCGATACTGGCAGTGTTTCTCTGTTCCCGCCACTTTTCCGACAAGGCCCTTCACTCGTCGCTGCGCCTCGCGGCCCCAATGAACGGACGCTCGACGCCCGCACGCGCAAAGCCGGGCGAGCCGCCACCTTCTGGTAATGGCGAGGAAACAGCAGCCGGCCGGCTCGGGTTGGATGCCGTTCCCCCAGCACTGGCGACATTTCCGGAAAAAGCAGCACTGCTGTGTCCTGCGCTCACGCCGGAGGTTGCACCACTTATGCTCCTTGACTCCACGACATTTTTAGGCAGCCTGCCGGCAAGCCGGTCCAACTTTGCAATGACCGGCGGGTTGCGCAGCGACACGTAAATCACGGCGGCAGTCAGGTTGGTAGCGGCAACAGCAGCAGCTATAGGACCGTAAGGAATAGAACCACCACCGCCGGGCGGCTGCTGCGCGTTTCTGGGTGCGATGCCGGTTGAACCTGCAGACGGGTTAAATGGAGCAAACCTGAAAGAATAACTTCCCATCCCTCCAGCTTTCACAATACCACCAGACTGCACCAGCTGCAGCTGGCGCAACTGTGACGCATCTGGCAGGGCAACACCTTCAATTCCTACAACAGTTTCGCTGCCCGTCCAGTTGCCCCACAACATGCCAAGAGTGCCATCCGGCGAGGTCGGCGACAGCGAAAAATAAGAGTTGGCCTGAGGCTCTGCCCCAAGCAGCAATCCTAATTCTCCACGCAGGTTGACCCACGAAGAGCCTGCGTCGGGCGAAACCACGAACGAGGGCCGTAAACTCTTGCCGTCAAACTTCAGGTAGAACACATAGACAGAAGAACCCTTTATGACCAGCCGGGCCATCGACGAGCCCTCGTCCAGCCACGCCTCGTCGCTGAAGAACGAGGAAGAGTTGCGGTAGCGCACGTAGTCAGTGGCGGTGAGGTCGCTCTCCACGACATGAACATTGCCAGAAACATCCACGGCGCACGACAACCTTCCCTCAAGGTTGGACTGGGCGCTCAAAGGAAACACGTTGCCTTGGATCAACCAGTCCTCCCCAACCCGGGCAGCAGCATAGGCCGCGTCACTGCCATTGGAGTAAAACAGGTGCATTGAGTCATCCTGCCCGAGACACAAGGCAACGCTCAAATACTGCTCGCTGCCTTGGCGCGTAAGGCGCGCCACGCCCAGCTCTGAAGCCGGCTGCCACGAACCGCCCGAGAAAGAGGAATAACCCACGAAACTTTCCTTCTCGCCGCGTTCGCCACTCCATGCAGAGTGGACCGCGCCGCGCGAGTCGACCGCCACGGACAATGAGGTGATGCTCGCATCAGCCAAACCCTCCGACACCACCGAACGCGCCCATCCATAAGCCCCACCGGCGCCGCGCAGCGCCACGACAGCGCCCGAATCTTCAACGTAAACTATCGTCAAAACTCCCGAAGCATCGGAAACAATCGAGGGAATGGAGGCGCCAGACCCCAGCACGCGGGAGGCAAACGGACCGGAACACGTTCCCTCCGAGAAAGCATAAACTAGTTTCCCGCCACTGGTGTACACCGCATGACAAGCACCTGACGCTTCCCGCACCAGCGCGTTGCCGTTCGGATGGGTAAACCCCCAAGGCCCAAGGTTGTCCGGCATGCCCGACCCGACAACAGAAGCCTCCGCCGCAGGGGCAAGCAGCACTAACGCAACCCAAAAACCCAAGAGGCGCACCATCACCAAGAATTAGGCCCTACGGGCTTTAAAAACGGGCACCACAACAACATTGCCATGTCAACCGGGCCAGGGGTGCACCGCGCGGACGGCCAGCTGCAGGCAACCACTCCCACCCCTTGTTCCTTCAACACAACCCAGCCCGACCCGGCACACGCACGCCAACAAACTGCCGGGAACTCCGAGAAAACAAAACCACTATTCTTCGGTCCACTCAAACCCGCAAGCATACTTGCCCGCGGTTGTAAGCGCGTTGGCCCCGTTTGTTATGTTCATCACGTATCCTTCTGTCACGCCCGCTCGTATAATCAACGGCTTGACGCGCATGCCATCCGCATCAAGGATATAGATCGGCTTGCTGTCGTTTAGGCCAGAGTGGAATGAGTACTGGTAGTTGGGGCAGCCTCCGGCAGCATTGGCAAACCCGCAGGAAGAGTAAGTTGGATGCGCGGCGCCCCCCCTCACGATCGCGCCCGTGACTCCATTCAACGGGTCTGCATCGCTTTCGCCGGAATCTGGATCGTTGCTGCTCACGTTAAGCACCTGACCGGCCGGCGTTCCAGCTTCAGCAGTTATGCGGTGGAGCGATACCTTGAAAAAGTCGGTGCTGGCGCCAGAGCCCGGGTAGATTACAGAAAACCAAGCTTTCGTGATCTCGTACCTCTCTGTTACTGAAGAGTTGTGGAATATGTAGCAGAGCACGTTGCCTGCAGATGCGGTAACGGCCATCGTCGAGTCGTTGAAATGCGATGCAGTGTAGGTGGACTTGTTCCTCGTGAACACGGTGACGTTCAACTGGCCCATCGTGCCATTGCCAGACACGAAGATCGGGTTGCTACGCGAACCCGCATTAGTATTAGAGATGTTGAGGCTGAAGTTCAGCGTGCCTGACATGGCGTACATGGTCACGTTGAGCGGGGAACCGGAATTACTCACAACAACACCAGAACCAGCCCCAAACGTCACATTCAAAGCCGCACCCGACGGATTATACACCGTAACATTCAACGAACCAGTCGACGGATTA
>JACOVT010000002.1 GCA_016177165.1 Microcaldota archaeon | reverse complement strand
CGTCTTGTGCTTTGGTTTTGGGAAGTGATCCTTTTCGATCATGTATGATATTCCCAAAAATAGCCACATAATTACGCTGAAGATTGCGAAGAACCAGCCCAGTCCGTAGATGACTCCTTCATGCCGCTTGTTTAGCACCCAGCCGTTTTGGGCATCCTTTTGCATGCTACCACCTTTCCACCTTTTGCATGCTTGGATATATAACTCGCTCTGCTGTCGGCGTGGGGGCCAGAGGCTGGCAGGCAACAACATTGCCCATTTTGTTACGTTTAGGAGAGCTCTTTTTCCATCCTTTGCAGCGCGGTTATTCTTTTGCTGGTCTTGGGATGGGTCATCAGGAATTCGGGCAGGCGGCTTTCGGCTTTTCTCACCGATTCCAAGTCGACTCCGGCAAAGCCACGGATGGAAGAGGGGTCGATGAGGTAGAACATGCGCAGCGCGCTGTTGGCCGGTTGCGGCTTGGCGGCTGCGTTGACCGCGACTATCTTGGCAAGCGCGCTTGCCAGCAGCGCGGGCTGTCGCGTGAGCGTTGCCGAGTGGTAGTCGGCGTAATATTCCCTGACTCTAGAAAGGTAGAGAACCAAGAGCGTTCCGATGAACTGGGCGATCGAGCCGCCGATCCACGCGCCAAGGTAGTTTCCGCGGTTGTCGCGGCTTGCCGCGAGCGTGCCAAAGTATATTATGTAGAATAGAAGCGTTGGGAGTGTGCTGGCCATTGTCATGACTAGTATGTCGCGGTGCTTGATGTGTCCCAGCTCGTGCGCCACGACCGCTTCGACTTCGGGCTGTGACAGCCTTTCAAGCAGGCCTGTGTGGAGTGCGATGTATGAGGACTTTTGGGTGCGGCCGAAGGCGAACGCGTTCGGAACCGGACTATTGACCAGCAGCACGCGTGGTATTGGTATGCCTGCCTGCTTTGCAAGGCGGGACACCATTTCCGCCAGTTTGGGATCGTCGGTGGGTTTTGCCTTGGAAATTGCCTTGACTATTGTTGGCCCGATGGCCCACTGGAAGAGCGCCATCAGGGCGACGAACACGAAAATGCCTATGTAGAGCAGGTTTCCCTGCACGCGCAGGACCGACATTACCAGCCAGAATATGCCTGACAGCAGGATGCCCAGCACTAGCAGCGTGACGAACATTGCCGTGTAGAGCTTGGATTTCACGGTTACCTAGTGGGGGCAGGCATTTTTATACGTTATGTTAAACTTAGGTGATGCGAAATCGTCATTCCCACCCGAAACAGCACTTGGCGCGCTGGCTGCTGCTGTTCATCGGCTGGCTCGTAGCGTTTGCGTTGGTGCTCTCGTGGCTGGGTGGTAGCGAACTGGCGGGGCAGGTTTCAAGGGTCAACCTGACGCTGGTAGGGGCGGCTATCCTTTTCCTGTTCGGGGCCTATGTGGTGTCGCTAGTCAACTGGGCGGTGTTTGTGCGCGCGTCCGGGATAAACACGCGGTTTGGAGTGCTCGCCCAGATGTTGGCCGCCGGGCTGTTCGTGGACCACGTGCTTCCACCGATAGCTCCGGGTGGCGAGCTGACGATGGGTTACCTGCTCTCTCGGCAGTCGCGGAAGCCGTTTTCGAAAACGTTCGCTACTGTCACCATACACTCCGTCACCTGGCTGGTCAGTTTCATGGCGTTTACCTTCCTGCTGCTGGTGTACCTGCTTTATCAGGGCAACATATCGCGCGACCTGACCCTTCTCTTTATGCTGTTGTTGATTGGGTTTGGTTTCCTGCTCTGGTTTGTGGTTCACTTGGCGCTTGCGCCAAGGCTGTGCAAGCGCATTGCCTGCGGCGCCGTCTCGCGTCTCTTTCCGGCCGTTAGCCTGTTGTCTGGTGGAAAGCTGCGCAAGCGGCAGCTCTTGGCGTGGGTTGGCTCCACGGTGGACGCGTTTTCAAAGTCGTTCAGCGTGTTCCTGCACCAGCGCGGCCTTGTTTGGGCGTCCTGCGGGCTGATGGTGTTTCATCACTTTTTCATTGCGCTGTCTTTCTTTTTCGTGCTTGCGGCGTTCGGCGTGCCGCTCTCTCCCACTCTTGCAATGGCGATTTACATGTTCATTTCTCTGGTCTCGCTCCTGAGTTTCGTGCCGGGCCAGCTGGGCGTTTACGAGGTGACGGGCGTGATACTGGTGACGCTTGCTGGGGGAACGCAGGCGGGCTTGGTGGCGCTGGCCATTGGAGTAGTCCGGCTCATCCATTATTGGGCGGTAATATTCGTGGGCGGGTTCTTCGCGCTCAAGCTTGGCATGGAGAAACTAGTTCTCGTAAGGCCTTGATGGCATGCGCATACTACACGTGAATCCTTTCTTTAGCCCGTACGTGGGCGGAACGGAAAACTACATCCACGACCTTTCTACGCGGCTGGCGAGGCGCGGGCATGAAGTCACCGTTCTCACAGCGAAACTTAAGGGGACGAGGGAGGAGGAAACAATTGACGGCATCCGCGTGGTGCGCGTGCCTTCCCTTGTGCTTTCTTGGCTGCCGCCGCCGCTCCCGCCGCCGTATGCCATCGCGCCGGAAGCGTCAAAGGTCGCCGTGGGGCTGGCAAAAAGGCACGATATAATCCACCTGCATAACAGGTTCTTCACCTCTTTTGCTAATGCGGCGCTGGCCGCACGAAAGATAGCCAAAAAGCCGCTAGTACTAACGATACACAATTCCAAAACCAAGGGCATCTCGCTTGCCACCGACCTGTTTGGCAACCTGTTTGACTCGTTTTACGGCGACTTCGTCATCAAGAGCGCTGACCATGTCATTGGCAATTCGCAATACTCGCTGGACATCACGGCGCCCTTCGTGCCTGCCCGCAAGAAGAGGGTGGTCTACAACGGGATAGACCTGAAGCGCTACCGCAAGGTAAAGAGCCGCGTGAAGCAAAGGCTGGGCTGCAAGTTTCTCTCGGCGACCACGTGCAGGCTGGTAAGGCAGAAAGGGCTGGCGTATCTCGTCGACTCGCTCAGGCTGGTTGACGTGGATGGCTTTCATGCCGTGGTGGTGGGTGGCGGCCCGCTGCTAAAATCGCTGGCGAGGCGAGCGGAAAAGCAAGGGGTTTCTGGCAGGATGACATTCACTGGCAAGGTTCCTCACGAGAACCTGCTGCAGGTGCTGAGCGCCGCGGACTGCTTCGTCCTGCCATCCCTGTACGAGCCGTTCGGGATGGCTGTCACGGAAGCGATGGCCTTGGGAGTTCCTGTAGCAACCAGCAGCGCGGGCGGCCTGCCCGAGGTGGTTGGTGATGCGGGCGTGCTGTTCAAGCCGCGCAGTCCGCGGGCGATAGCAGATGCGATCAACAGGCTGGCCGGCGACAAAAGGCTGCGCAACAGGCTGGGGCGCGCCGGCCTCGAACGCGCCCGCAAGGTTTTTGACTGGGACAAGATAGCAGTTAAAGTGGAAGAAACATATGAAGACGTGCTAAACTCAAGGCGTTGACGTTGGGGTCGTTGACATTGGGGTCGTTGACATTGGGATTATACTTGCATGTGGAGTGGCGTTGAAATGAGGATTGCTTTTTTCAGCGATGTGTTCGACCAGCTTACTGGCGTGTCAACGCACGTGCAGAACTTTGCCGAGCTGCTGGCAGAAAGAGGCCATGACGTCACGCTGTACACGCAAAAGACGCCCTACAAGCCGCAAGGCTACAAGATCGTGGGCTTGCGTGGCATGCCGTTCTTCCTCAACAAGGAGTACAAGTTCGTGCTGCCAAAGTTTTTTCCCCAGTACCGCATCCCTTTTGACGCGGATGTGGTCCATGCGCACACGCCGTACAGCGTTGGTCTTCTTGGGCTCTGGATGGCAAGGCGCCATGGCAAGCCGCTCGTAACCACAACACACACCGCGGCAAAGAACATGACCAAGCGCCGCAGGCTGGAACGCCTCGCTTGGCGTTACCTGCGCTGGTTTTACAACAAGTCCGACCGCGTGATATGCCAGACCCGCGCGACAGAAGAAGTGTTCCGCCAGCACGGCGTGCGATCACCTGTCACGATCGTTTCGGCCGGCATCGACTATGACTTTTACTCGAAAGGGAATGCCGGGCTATTTCGTAAAAAGTACGGGTTTGGGGAGTTTGTGCTGAGTTCCTGTAGGCTCTCTCACGAAAAGCGCCCGGAGTGGATAATGAAGGCATGCGCGGAACTCAACCTTCCGGTGGTGCTCACTTCGGATGGCCCGCTCCGCGAGCGCCTCGAGCGCGACTACCCGAACGCAAGGTTCCTTGGCAAGCTTTCCCTTGAGGACCTGCGCAACTGTTACGCTTCAGCGCGCCTCTTGGCGCTCACTTCTGCGGAAGAGAGCGAGGGAATCGCAATACATGAGGCCCGCGCGGCCGGCACTCCCGTAATCGCATCCGCGCTTCCATGCGTGAGGGAGTTCGTGCATGATGGAATTGACGGCTTCACTTTTCCGGTTGGCGATTATGGGGAGTTCAAGGCCAAACTCGGCAAGCTCTGGAGCGACGCGAGGCTGCGGAAAAAGTTCGTGCCGTTGGGAAGGAAGGAGGCCGCGTCGCGCGACCTGAAAGCCTGCGTGAAAAAGCTGGAAGGCGTCTACGGGGAGCTCTGCAGCGGGCGTAGCTAGCCGAATTAACCCTTCTCCGCAAGCAGTTGCTCGTAGACCTTTTCGAGCTTGCGGACTGATTTTTCCCTCGAGTTTTCCTTCGCCGTCTTTAGGCAGCCTGCCGATAGTCTTGAGCCGGGCCTGAACTTGGAAGCGACGCGCGCGAGATCGCGCGCGTCGCCGGGCTCGAACAGGAAACCGTTCCTCCCGTCATGCACTATCTCTGGAAGTGCGCGGCAGTTTGCCGCTATCACCGGGGTGCCGCAAGCCATTGACTCTACGGCGACAAGGCAGTTGGTTTCGGCAGTGCTTGCCGTGACAAGCGCGTCGGCGGCAGAATAGTATAGTGGAAGCTTTTCCTGTTCGGCAAACCCGGCAAACATGATCTGGCCATGGCAGGGCGTTTTCTTGGCTGCTTGCTGCAGCATGCTCATTGACGGTCCTTTCCCTACAATCACGAGCAGGTCGCCGTCATTCAGGAACTCTCCAGCCGCGCTGATCAAGAGTCCGGCGTTCTTTTCGGGTGACAGCCTACCAAGGTGGAGGAAAACGCGTTTTGCCCTGATGCCTAGGGCGTTGCGCGCAGCCGGCTTGTTGTGCGGGTGGAAAAAGTCAAGGTCGACCCCGTTTGGGACCACGAACGTCCTTCTTTGAAGCCTTCGTGGGAGCTCCTCCCTTATGGCGTTCGTGGGGGTTATGAGCGCGTCGTAGCGGGAGTAGTGGAGCCAGCAGTATTTCTCGGCAACCTGCTTCAACAGTCGCTTTCCTACAGGTAGCGCGTAGTTGACGAACTCGGAAATGATGGTGTGGAAAGTAGAGACTGCCGGGATGTGTTGCTTGTGGGCTTCGTGCAGCCCGAACAGGCCCATCGAGAACGGCCCGTGCGTGTGCACGATGTCCAGCTGCGGGACCCTTGCCAGCGGTATTGCCACGCGATACTCTGGGTAAGGCTTGAACGAGACCGATGGCACCGAGAAGACTTTCATGCCATTGTGGGTCCAGCGTCTTGTCGTGCCGAGCTTTTCTCGGGGCGCAAAAACTAATACCTCGTGCCCGCGCGCCACGAGGTCCTCGCCGAATGCGCAGACTGCGCTCACCACGCCGTTTGTCTGGGGCAGGAAAGTTTCGGTAAAGAAGCCTATCCTCATGATTACACCCACGGTATTAGCAGCACCGACAATAGCGAGAGTATCAGCGTGGTCGTGAATATCACTGGGCTTGCTATCTTCATGATGGCGATCATCGAGTTCACGGTGCTGGTCAACTGGGTGGTCTTTTGGGGTCCCAGCACGTGTATCCCGGTCAGCTTGTGCATCACCCCTCCGGACGTTACGGGTTCCATGTCCTCTGCTGCCGCGAGCGCCGTCTCTACGGCATTTCTTACCACCTTTTCGTGCGGCACTTTCGCGCCCAGCGGGTTTTCAACACCCTTGACCGAGTTGACAAGGTGGGAATCGGTTGTGAGCACTTCGGCGTCGTCAAACCCGGCGTCCTTCAGCGCGCTGATTATCTCTTCCCGTAGCCCGCGCTCCAGGTTGTTGGCGTCAAAAACGACGTACGCGGCCAGTTGGTTGCCGGTCCGCACGGCCAGCGCCTTTACCCCTTCGGTCCCGATTCCCTCTCTTGGGGTGTAGTCGCCGAGCTTTTTGGATGCAAAGCCTGCGCTCAGCTTCCCATTTCCGGACGCGTCGATCTTTTCCCTGAGGGTCGGGACGCAGTCTATTATGTCAAACATGGTAGGGTCGCCGGAGAATACGTACCTTGCAGTCTTGGAGTGAGAGTTGTGGGCGTCCAATAGTATCGGGACGTCGTTCCCTTTTCTCATTTTGCTCATCGCGTTCAAGCCGATTGCGAAGTCGACGTCGTCGCCGCTGTAGGGTGAAAAGCTGCTCGTCATCAGTATGGCGTTCCCGAACCTCTGCGCCGACATGGTGGCTTTTCCGAGCTTGCCGCGCACCATGGGGCCTGCCTTGGAATTGAAGGTCAGTTCTTTCAGGGCTTTCCTTGTCTCTTCTATTGTCCTGTCGACCGACTCTTTTGAGACCGGGTCGAAGTCATGTGTTACGGTTCCGTGGGCCACTATTATCGGCACTCCTGTCTCCTCCTCCATGGCGCGCGTCAGCTGTTCCACTATGCGGCTGCCCCCTACGCTGCCGAATGGTCCCGGGTGGACGTACGGGATGATCAGGACAGACTTGAGGCCCTTCTTTGTGCGGAACGCTATCACTCCGACGAGCGTGTCGACTCTTTCGCCGATCGCCTTGAGGAACTCCTCGACCGCCATGGAGCCGTGGTACCAGTGGGAGATGAACATTTTCGCCAAGCGGAAGGCCTTGATGCCGAACGCCCTTTTCATGGGAGCGTTTAGCAGCACTATGAACAAGGCTATGCCGGCGGCAAGGACTGCGCTGGATGCAAGCGCTTTCTCTACGAGCACGGGCGCGCTTATGTTCCCTATCTGTAGTATGGGGAAGAAGTTGGCGAGCCACTTGGTGTTGATGAGGAAGGCGAGCCCTATCAGCGGGTGTATCAGTGCCAGCATGGTAGTCTGCCTGATGTTGTACGGGCAGGTGACGCTCAGTATGAACACGCGCATGGCGAATATGAGAACGTAGCCATAGACCATCACGTCAAGAACGGTGTACAGGCCGCGCGAGTGGAAGGCGCTCCCGGTGAGGTAGAGGGATGCCAGCACGAGGGTCGTGAAAAAACCGAGGTAGGCGGAGCGCTTGAGCAGCAGCTTGTGGGACGCGCGGCTTGCTATTGTGGTGAGCGCGGACGCGAGCACTGCCGGCACGGCGATGAAGAACAACCCGGTTGCCGTGCCGCTCACCGGGTCGAGGTTGCCCGTCAACAGCCAGATGCCAAGCACGCCGGAGACAATGCCTACGGCCAGAGTGAGCAGGAACGACGCCCACGCGGGAATCATGTCTATCAGGTAATCAGTGAGGCCGACTATCTGCGTCTTTGTGTCTTTTGGTTTTCTTTTCAGCATCCTAACATCCTCTGCGTGCTAGTATTAAAACAGTGCCTTCCTCTACGGGTCGTGGAATTCCGCGAGGCGCTCAAGGCGGCATTACGCGAGTCGCGCAACACGCTTGGCAAGGAAGGCTACTTTCCCAATTCTGGACTTTGTGTTTTTCCCGCGGGCTCGTTTTCCGCCGAGTGCTGGATTGTCACCTTCTTCCACCCTGCGTTCAACAAGGTGGTGCAGGCTTCCGTGTCTGGCGGTGGGGTGGAGTTCAAGCCACCCGCAACGCCGATAAAGCCCTCGACGACAGAAATCAAGCCGTCGCAAATAAGGTCCTCGTCCTCAAAGGTGTTTGAAAAAGCCTTGTCTGTTTTCCGCGAATCCAAACTTCCGCTGAGCCAAGTCATACTCACCGTTGACTCGAGGGCGTGGCACGCCAACTTCGTCACCAAGAGCCTGCAGGTGGTCATTATCGACCTGGACCTGTCCGGGAAGGTGATCTCTTCCCGCACGGAGTTGCTCACCCGCGAACCGGTTGGGCTGCCCAGCTAGGATTCCTCGGAGAACTTGGCGTCGAGGTCGCGTTGCACGCTGGCGCAGTCCTCTATTATCGAATTGAGTTTCGTGGCTATGCGCTTCTTCTCCAAGTGTAACTCGCGGACCTGCTTGTACGGTCGGACTGACTCTTCGAACATGCGGTAGTCGATCATCGCGTAGGGGTACTTGTCCAAGCGCGCGGAAACGTCTTTTACAACCTCGCCGAGGAACTTGTTCATCGCCACCTTGACTTCTTTCCTTACCATCTTCGACGAGTCTATGGTCTTCTTCATTTCCCTGACAACAGCAGCTGTAGGGAACGGCAGCTTCTGCTCCTCTTCGGCGCTGACCTCCTCCTCGACTGCCGGCGCGGCCGCAGGCTCCTGCTGGACTGGTGGTTTTTCCTTTTTGTCAACCATTCTAAGACCTCCAAAAAGCGTGCTGATGCTGAACTAGTTAGCTTTTTCGGGTTTAAAAGCAATCCCAACGCTTTAAAGACAGCACCGCCCTTTTTTTCACTCGATGGCCGTAGACGAGGGGATACTCAGCATAGTGAAGGGCGAGCTCCGCGCAGGCAAGGATGCCGAGTCGATGGTAGAAAAGCTGCGCGATCTAGGCTACTCGGACGCCGAAGTCGAGAGGATAATGCAGTCTGCCATTCCGGGGAAGGTGTTCGTGATAAAGCGGCCCGCCCGGCCGACTGTTTTCAAAACGGTAGTTGCGCCACGCTCGATGGCGCTGATACTCGTGCTCGTCCTCGTGGTGGGCGGCCTCACTTTCGGTGTCTATTCAATGCTGGCGCAGCCCACGCTTTCGGACATTGCGAAGCGCTTGGCTGAAAGGACCCCTGAGGGGCAGCTGTTCGTGAAAGGCACGGAGTTGCACAACCGGGTGATCGCCTGCATGCCGGCCGCGTTCTCGACCATACCCGCAGACAGGAAGGAGGAGTTCCGCGCTGCCTTCTCGAAGCTCGCGACATGTTCGATACAGGCGTCCACGCGCATAGAGAAAGTCAACACCACCATGTTCAACGTGACCTTCCGCGTGGAGGAAAACGAGTGCGGCTTCCACTATCTTCCATTTACCGACCTGCTGACGGTTGTCGTGGATGTGGAGTCCAAGAGCGCCGACCCGCGCTGGCTCGCCCCGGCAACGTTCAACGAGACTGTCGTGGACGCCTTTTACGAGCAGCGCGGCTGCGACACGCTCATCCCATTGGCAAAGCAGCTGGCGGGCAAGCTGCTGAGGAAGCCGGTTCCATAACGTGCTTTAAACCTCCTGCTGCCTAAACTAGTTCATGCGGCTGTGGAGGCGGGGATCGCTTAGGAGGGACCTGTCAACCGCAGGTAAGAAGCGTAGGTTCGCGCTTGGCAGGAAGCCTTTGGTCAACCCGGTCCTTAAGCTCGCTTGGCAGTTAAACCAGCGGCTTGAGAATCTAGTTAGGCTTCAAGATGCGCTCGAGGCAGCATCAGGCAGGGTTATACTTTCGCCAGCCGAGCAGAACCGGATGGAAGAAGAGTTTCGACGCAAAAACAGGTTGCTCGAACGCAGGGGCCGCGTTCCTCTCCACGTAAGAGAAGATGTTGTGGAGGATCAGCTGCGCAGGACCAATTACCACCTGCGCTCGATGCGCGATGAGCTCCTTAGGGCGGCCGAGGCCCTCCACAGGGGCAAGGCCGACAGGGAGGGTGTTGAAGGCGTGTTGCTGACGCTCGCGGTAGAGGCAAGAGACGGATTAGAGGAGCAGCGAGCTGCCCTTAGGTTGATCGAGTCAGAAAGGGGACTCATGTCGCCGCGGCGCAGAGAGTTCCATGCCGGAAATTTTCCCCTGCCTTCTAAGGGGGAGCTCGAGAAAATAGAAAGGGCGTTCACCGATTGGGAATGGGTCAGAGAAGCGGAACGGCAACGCAAGGCGGCGGTCCAAGCTGCAAAGGGGGAGAAGAGCAGGGTTAAAGAGGAAGAGCGGGATCGCATGGAAGAGGAGGATCGCAGGGGCGCGGAAGAGCTAAGGAGGCTCCTAGAAGCCGGGAAAGCCAGAAGGCAGGCTGCCGAGGCTGCCAAGAAAGAGCAGTCCGGAAAAGGCGGCGGTCAGGCGTAGGCCAGCGACTGTTCTTCTTTTGCTTTTTCTTTTACGGCTTTCTTTCTGAGCCTTTTCCTCAGGTTTTCCTTCTCGAAGTCGACCACTGCCTTGATCAGCTCGAGGTTGTGGCCTTCCTCGCGGGCGACGCTTTCCAGTATCTCCTTTGCGTCAGCCTCGCCAACTTTCGCAAAGCGCTTGACTGCGTCCAAGTAGCGCAGGTAGCAGGTCATCCGGCTCCCCTCGTTTTCCGCCAAGCTGCGAGCCACCCCTTGCGCGCGTACTCGCCCAACTCAATCCTCTCTTCGCTCGTAAGCGCCCTCCTCCTGTAGCCTTCAACGAGCAGCGACAATCGGTTCATGTGGTAAGAATAAGTCTGAGGGTGCGGGTGCGGCGTCATCGGGGTGGTAGCGCTGACTGGCGGCGCGCGCATCTGCGGAGAAATGACGTCCGGGTGGACCGGCTGGTGCTCTGTTATGGAAGTGGAATGCCCTGCAGACTCCAGCTCTTGCTTCATTAGCTTTACTTGTTCGCGCAGCTCCCCCATGCGCGCGTCCGACTCTCTCAACTCTTGTCTGGTCTCGCCAAGCGCAGCTTCTGTGCGACCCAAGGCTGCTTCAGTGCGGCCCAGCGCCTTCTCGCCCTTCGCCACCGCCCTTTTTTCGCGCACCACTTTTGCGGCTTCCACTACATGGAGCGGCGCGCGGGCCAGCCTCTTCAGCCATTCCATGCAGCTACTCCGGCCTTGCAGAATAAAGGGGTTTCGGTCGCGGCCGAAACAAACGAAACCCATTTATAAAGCGCCGGACGGTATCAAGGCGTGCCGGACGAAATAATGCTGGACAGGAAGACATTCGAGGCTTTAGCCATAGACTCGCGGGTTTCCATAATGAAGGCGCTGCTTGCCAGAAGGAAGACGCAGAGCGAGCTCTCCAAGGAACTAGGTCTTGCAGTCTCGACGGTCTCGGAGCACCTGCACAAGATGAACGCAGCCGGCCTCGTCGTTCCGGTAAAGTGGGGTAAGAAGTGGGTCTATTACCAGCTCACCCCCAAAGGCACGCAGATACTCGCCCCAAAAATGAATGCAGCCTTCGTGTTCGTGCTGGCCGTGAGTCTCTTCATGATCGTGCTGGGCGGCTCCAACATTCTCTCGTTCGCGCCGGTCGCTGTCATTGGTGGCATGGCAAGCTACGAGACTGGTGGATTCAGCAATGAGGCAGGAACGGCTGGCAGCGGTCCTGCCGTCGCCGACTCCCTGCCGGCCGACAACACCAGTCGGGCAACAAACGCCGCTGGAGCTGCTTCTATTTCAAGCTCTTCAGAGGAGGCTAAAGCGGTTGATGCGGCGCCTTCTAGTTTTACCGACTTCGCGCTCAAGATAAAGTCTGGTTTCAAGGACCAGCAATCCGGCTCGCAGCAGCCGCAACCTGCGAGCGCCTCGCTCAACATGCCGTCGCTCGTCTCGCTCGCTGCCGGCCTCATCCTCCTCTTGGTTACGGCCGTAGCCTTAGCAAAACCCAAGCGGCTTAAGTAAGCCCGCCGAACGATTACTGGTGGTCAGCATGAAGCTAGCGCTCTCAGCCTTAATGTTGGCAGTTGTGGCAGTCTCGGCAGGCTGCATTTCGCAGCTTGACAAGCCGTTAGCCGGCTTCAGCATCAAGTATTCCGAACTTCCGGGCACGAACGACCACGACCGCACAACAACCACCATAACTGTTTCCGGCAACGGCTCCATCACTTCCTCGCGCGGCGGGATAATCAAGGAAGGCAAGCTTTCTATAGAAGAAATGGGGCAGCTGGTGCAGAAAACCCTGCTGTCAGGCCTGTTCTCCAGAGTCCTTGATAGAGGTGAAAACTGCAATAAAATACCCGAAGCCGGCAGCACGCTTCTCGAGGTCAACTTGGCAGGCGAGACGCGCTCCGTTGAATCCTCATGCCCCACAAAAGAGGTTGGCGAGCTCATCACCTACCTGCAGGCGCTTGCAGAGCGGATTGTTGAGAAAAACGCTGGCGAGTTCGACCTTTCCATGGTGTCTGACGAGGGCTTGGAGCGCTTCTACGAGTTCAGGATCTCGGGCAACGGCTCTGTTGAACTAGTCACGCATGATTCAAGAAAGTGGCGCAGCCTTTCTCGGCAAGAGCTTGGCGACCTGCAAGGCGTCATCAGGGAGAACAACTTTTTCGATGCCGATCTTCACGACCCGCTCGCAGGAGCCTGCGTTGCGGTGTCGGTGTTATTGCCTTCGCGCAGCCTGACCATATCAATGGACGGCCGCACAAGAAACGTGGAAATGAACGTCTGTCCTCTTGCGCCCGGGTTCCGCAACATTGAGTCAAGGCTTTCCCGGATCGAGGAATCGCTTGTAGGCGTTACCTATGTCGAGCAGGCCGATGGAACTGCCTATTGGGAGATAACCGGGAATGATTCTGGGTTTGAGGAAAGTGTTTTGCGCGTGCAAACGTTCAACCGGGGTAATG